>NZ_KE148674.1:417-10266 GCF_000410635.1 Comamonas sp. B-9 | reverse complement strand
CACTTCTGTGTGGAAATCAACAATAAGGGGAAGGCTTCATCCGGCCAGCCTCATCGAACTCCGCGAATGCCTTGGCAACGGACGACTGATTAGGGATGGTGATCATGCGCATCCAGCGACCCAGCACGCGCATCTGGTTGACCGCATTGAAGGACTGCGATCCGCCAGAGACTTGCATCACGGCCAATGTCTTCCCTTGCGTCGGACGAACCGCACCCACTGACAAAGGTATCCAGTCGATCTGTGCTTTGAGAATACTGGTCATGGCACCGTGGCGTTCTGGTGAAGTCCAAACCATCCCTTCGGCCCATTGCGCCAGTTCGCGCAGCTCTTTGACCTTGGGATGGTCCTCCGGCGCATCATCGGGCAAAGGCAAACCATGCGGATCAAAAATCCGGATCTCGGCACCCATCCTGCGCAGCAATCGCGCCGCCTCCTCGGTCAGCAGCCGGCTGTAGGAGCGCTCACGAACGGAGCCATACAGCAGCACGATGCGCGGCGCATGCGTCGCACGCTGTGCGGGCAATAGGCCGTCCAGCAGGGGCTTTTCAAAAGCGTGTTCGTCCAGGTTCGGTAGATCAGCGCTTGTCAATTCGATGTCCATTCGAGTCAATGACGGCTTCTCCGTCTTCTTTGGAAAATGCGGCCTGCTGGGGCTGCGGCAGGATGTCCAGCACAGCCTCTGATGGGCGGCACAGGCGGGTTCCCAGCGGGGTGATCACGATGGGACGATTGATCAAGATTGGGTGCTGGAGCATGAAATCAATCAACTGCGCATCCGTCCATTTGGACTCGCCCAAGCCAAGTTCGTCATACGGCGTACCTTTTTGGCGCAACAGTTCGCGCACCGGCGTGCCCATGGCTTGGATCAGGCCCACGAGGGTGGCGCGATCAGGCGAAGTCTTGAGGTATTCAATAACCGTAGGCTGCTCCCCGCTGTTGCGGATCAGCGCCAACACATTGCGGGAAGTGCCGCAGGCCGGGTTGTGGTAAATCGTGATATCGCTCATCGCAGTTGCTCTCCCGTTGCAAAGGTTCATGAGGCCAGGCTGAGCCGCAGCGCCAGCGCCGCCAGTGTGATGAGCAGCACCGGCATGGTCAGCATCGCACCCACCTTGAAGTAGTAGCCCCAGCCAATGGCTGTGCCCTTCTTGGCGAGCACATGCAACCACAGCAACGTGGCCAGGCTGCCAATGGGCGTGATCTTGGGGCCGAGATCGCAGCCGATCACATTGGCGTAGACCATGGCCTCCTTGACGGTTCCGCTGGCCGTCGACGCATCGATGGACAAGGCTCCGATCAACACCGTGGGCATGTTGTTCATGATGGATGACAGAACTGCAGAGAGCACTCCTGTTCCCAGCGATGCTGTCCATATGCCACCAGCTGCAAATTGGTTCAGCAGCATCGCGATGTAATCCGTCAGACCCGCGTTACGCAGCCCATAGACCACCAGATACATGCCTAGCGAGAACGCTACGATCTGCCAAGGCGCACCGTGCAACACTTTCCGGGTGCTGATCACAGGGCTGCGTGCCGCCACCGCCAACAAGATCGCAGCACCGACCGCTGCCACAGCGCTGACGGGAACGCCCAAGGGCTCCAGCGCGAAGAAACCCAGCAGCAGCAAGACCAGGACGACCCAGCCCGCGCGGAAAGTGGCCATGTCCTGGATGGCTGCCGAAGGCTGCTTGAGTTGGCCAAGGTTGTAGCTCGCAGGAATGCTTCCCCGAAAAAACAGCAGCAGCACACCAAGGCTCGCCAGGACCGATACCACCGTGACCGGCACCATCACCGATGCGTAGTCGTTGAACCCGATCTTGAAAAAGTCGGCGGACACGATGTTGACCAGGTTGGAGACGATCAGCGGGAGGCTGGCTGTATCGGCGATGAAGCCTGCCGCCATCACAAATGCCAGCGTGGCGGCCGCCGAGAAGCCCAGCGCGACCAGCATGGCCATCACGATGGGAGTGAGAATGAGGGCCGCTCCGTCGTTGGCGAACAAGGCTGACACGGCAGCGCCCAGCAGCACGATGAGGGCAAACAGCTTGACGCCGCTTCCGCCCCCCCAGCGTGCAAAGTGCAGCGCGGCCCATTCAAAGAATCCGGCCTCGTCCAGCAACAAGCTGATGATGATGACGGCGACAAAGGTCGCCGTGGCATTCCAGACAATGTTCCAGACCACCGGTATATCGGCCCAGTGCACGACACCCAGCAGCAATGCGATACCGGCTCCCAGCGAGGCGCTCCAGCCTATGCCCAAGCCGCGTGGCTGCCAGATAACCAGGGTCAGAGTGAAGATGAAGATCAGAATCGCCGTCAACATGATGAACTGCACCTAGCAAAGACAGCTCAGCAAGGGCACGAAGCCGAGGCATTTGGCGTGCAAGCCTGGCCCTGACAGCAGTTGTCGACGAGGTACGCGAGCAGGCCATTCATCGCGGGAAACGCCGCGCGATAAAGCATATTGCGCCCCTGTCTCTCCTGGCTCACGAGCTCAGCGTGAGAGAGCTCCTTGAGGTGAAACGACAGCGCATTGGTGGCTATGCCCAACTGCTCGGCCATTGCACTGGGAGTCAGGCCTTCAGGCCCGGCGACCACCAATGCACGAAACACGCGCAGGCGTGCTTCATGGGCCAGTGCAGAGAGGGAGCGGATCACTTGGGCTTCTTGCATTTATCAATGATACAACAATTATTGTATCATTGATTTATTAGTTATTGACAGCAACTCTACATTTGCAGGGTTGCAGCATTCACGAATGCACAACAGATGTCTGCTTGAGGCTGGTTGCTGTCTTTCAATTCAAAAAAGGGCAATGACTGCTGATGTCGAAAGCAGTCATTGCGCAGTGCCTTCATTGCAGGTCCGCTCTACGCTTCAAAGCAGCCCTTGAAAAAAACCCAGGCCGAGTGACTGTTTTCTTGGGTATCGAAGTGGTGCTATCGACCCATAGCCGACATAGCCTACCGTTTGGGGGGCGCCTCGGCCAGTCGGCCTTCAAGGACAAATTCAGCGTTTCGCTCGGAGGCGTGCTCCAGGTGGAAGCCCCCAGAGACGAGTGGAGAGTGTGGGTACCTCGCTTGGCGCTGAACATCAGCCTTCAGACGTAGTGGCCCGCGCGCTGCAGCACTTCTATCTTGTAGCCGTCCGGATCCTGGATGAAGAAAAAGCGCGCGAGCATTTCGTCTCCACGTTTGAACTCCTTTATGGGGGCTGGATTGATCCCAGCGCCCGTCATTCGCTCATGCTCTTTGTCCAGCTCTTCAACAGCCACGGCGATATGCCCATAACCATCGCCGTGTGAATAGGGCTCTTCTCTGCCTTTGTTCCAGGTCAGCTCAATTTCAAAGTCGTTCTGCTCATTGCGCAAGTAAACGAGGGAAAAATCTGGGAAGTCCAGTCGATGACTGACTGGGAGTCCCAATGCGTCAGCGTAGAACTTGAGCGAGCGCTCGAGGTCATGAACGCGAATCATTGTGTGGATTATTTTGGCCCAGGTGGTACCTCTCGTATTGATATTGAAGAACTGCTGACGCACAGTAGCCCTGAACCGCCCCGGGTTTTGAGGAGGCCGATTGGTTTAAGTTGACACCTCTATCGAGGTGTTGCGGAGGGCGAGTTGCCACCAGTAGTTTGCCTCAGCTTCTGCCGGAGGGATGCCCCCAATCGGCGTGAGCAGTCGGACATGGTTGAACCAGTGCACCCATTGCAGGGTGGCCAGTTCCACGGATTCCCTGGTCTTCCAGGGTCCCCGGCGGTGAATCAGCTCGGCCTTGTACAGACCGTTGATGGTCTCGGCCAGCGCGTTGTCGTAGCTGTCACCCCGGCTGCCCACCGAAGGCCGTATGCCTGCCTGGTCCAAGCGTTCGGTGTAGCGGATGCTGACGTATTGGCTGCCCTGGTCGCTGTGGTCTAGGACGCGCTGCTGAGGCTTGCGGCGCCAAACTGCCATCAGCAAAGCGTCGAGCGCCAGTTCCCTGCCCAGCGTGGCCTTCATGGACCAGCCCACAACCTTGCGAGCATAGAGGTCCAGCACCACCGCTAGGTACAGCCAGCCTTGCCAGGTTCGGATGTAGGTGATGTCCGTGACCCAGACCTTGTTGGGAGCATCGACTGTGAACTCGCGCTGTAGATGGTTGGGCGCGATGATTGAAGGCCGCCCTGCAATGGCACAGGGCTTTTTGTACCCACGCACGGCCTTGATTTTGTGGCGCTGCATGAGTCGTTCCACACGGTGCAGACCGCAGCTCTCGCCGGCTTCGCGCAGGTCGCCAAAGACGCGACGAGCGCCATAGACGCCATGGCTGGCGGTATATGAATGTCGGATGAGTTCCAGCAACCGGGTGTCGTCCTTGGCGCGGTCGGAGACCGGACATTGCAGCCATGCATAGAAACCTGCACGCGCCACCTGCAGAACCCGGCACATCATGGCCAGCTGATACTCGTGACGGTGCTCGCTCATGAAGCGGTACTTCACTCGGGCTCCCTGGCAAAGTACCGCGCGGCTTTTTTTTAGCAGGTCACGCTCCTCCTCCACTCTGCGCATCTGGACGCGCAGGCGAAGAATCTCGCTCTTGGCTCCCAACAGTTCCTTGGACTGCTGCTCAGATTTATCCGGCAAAACTGGCTTGACCCACTTGTACAGGCTATGGACCGAGACTCCCAGGCAGGCCGCTACATCTGGGTCGGAGTAGCCGCGTTCGACGACCTGCTTGACGGCCTCTTCTTTGAATTCCGGCGTAAACCTCTGGGTGCTCATGACATTCCCTCCTATGCTCAAAGGATAGGCGGGGCTTGTCTACCGGACCAGGGGCAGTCCAGCCCCCCATCCTGCAACGTGACCTGATTGGGTCAAGGCCGAGTTGTCATGCAGGCAGTTTGGCTGCAAGCAGTTCGACCTTCTCGATATTGGGCGGAGAACTGAGCAGGGTCGCTGCGTTGGCCATCAAGGCCGCGGCGATCTGGCCGTTCAGATGTGCCTGGCGACCTGCCTCATCGGCAAAGGCATCGAACACACCAAACGTCGAAGGGCCAAACTTCAATGCGAACCAGGCCGTGGTGCCGGACTCGGCGTTGGCGAGCGGCAGTGCGCTGGCCAGGAAGTCGGCAAGCGCAGCCTCCTGGCCGGGTTTAGCTTCGAGGCGAACAAACAGGGCGAGCTTGGTCATGCTGTATTCCTTTGGGTAAATGGAAAAGTGGGTGAAGGGATCGAAGAGACTGCAGTCTAAGTCTTCATGACAGAAATCTCTATAGGCAATAATGACAACATTGATATCATTGTTGCCATGAAACTCCACCTCCTTGTTTGTGATGGCGTGTTTGATCTGGGGCTTGCGGCGCTCACAGACACAGTGGGCTTAGCCAATGCGATGGCGGGCTCGCTGCCACAGGCGCCCGCGCACATAGAGCTCACGCTGGTGGGCGTGCGGCGTCGCATCCGAACTGCGCAAGGCTTGACGGTCCCCGTGGTCACTGCGCATGGTGTGCCCGAACCAGACATCGTGCTCGTGCCAGCGTTTGGCGACAAGATGCCTGACACGCTCTCGGCTCGACTCACACGCCCCGATGTGCCCGACGCGGTCGCGGCGCTACAGCAGTGGTCCACCGCTGGCGCGCACCTTGGTGCCGCTTGCTCCGGTAGTTTCTTGCTTGCAGAGAGTGGCCTGCTTGATGGGCATCGTGCGACGACGTCATGGTGGCTGGGGCCGATGTTTCGGCAGCGCTATCCGAACGTCACGCTGGACGAGTCACGCATGATCGTGAACTCGACACGCTTCACCACCGCGGGTGCCGCTTTGGCCCACGTCGACTTGGCCTTGCGCATCATCCGAGGGCGCAGTCCGGCGCTGGCGGCCCTGGTGGCACGCTATCTGCTGGTCGAGACACGCAGTTCGCAAGCCGAGTTCGTGATTCCCGACCACCTTGCGCATGCCGACCCGATGGTGGAGCGCTTCGAGTGCTGGGCCAGACGTCGGCTCGCGCAGGGGTTCTCGCTGGCCGAGGCGGCCAGCGCCGCGGGCACAAGCGAGCGCACCTTGGCGCGGCGGCTGCAAAGCGTTTTGGGAAAGACACCGCTGTCGTATTTCCAGGACTTGCGCGTCGAGCATGCCGTCCATCTCTTGCGCACCGGGAACGCCAGCGTCGACCAGGTTGCCGCACAGGTCGGGTACTCGGATGGGGTGACCCTGCGGGCCCTGTTGCGCCGCAAGCTGGGCCGGGGTGTCAGGGAGTTGCGACGCGGTGGATGACCAAAGGCGTTTGGTGCATGTACGGTTGGAGACCGCCGCGAAACTGTCGGAATCAAAGGCCTACCCACTTGCCTCTACTACATCGTGCGTTGGGTGCAAAAGCACCAGCCGTGCCAAAGCAGTCTTCAGTGACCTTTCAAAGTTCAGAGACCTTTCAAAGGTCTGAGTATTGGGAATACTGTTAGCTTTACCACCGTTTTCTGTTCACTAATCTGGGTTTTCATCCACATGCTATTCAATCCACTTCAAGTAGGTTCTCTCACCCTGCCCAACCGCATCCTTCTGGCACCACTGACACGCGCCCGTGCCGACGCTGGCCACATGCCCGACGCGCTGATGGCCGAGTACTACAGCCAGCGAGCCACCGGCGGCCTGCTGATTTCCGAATGCACCATGGTGGCGCCCGGTACATCGGCCTTCGTCAATGAGCCTGGCATCTACAAGGACGCGCAGATTGCAGCCTGGAGGCAGGTGACCGACGCGGTGCACGCCAAGGGCGGACGCATCTTCATGCAGATCTGGCACGCTGGCCGCGCAGCCTACCCTGGCGCTGCCGATGGCGCCCCCATTGTCTCCAGCAGCGCCACCGCTATTGAGGGTGAGATCCACACGCCCCAAGGCAAGGTGCCGCACGCGGTGCCCCGCCCCCTGACCGTCGAAGAGATTCCCGGCATCGTGGCTGCGTTTGCTCAAGGCGCACGCAACGCCATTGCCGCCGGCTTTGATGGTGTGGAAGTACACGGCGCCAACGGCTACCTGATTGACCAGTTTCTGCGCGACACGCCCAACCAGCGCACCGATGCTTACGGAGGATCGCTGGAAAACCGTGCACGTTTGCTGTTCGAGGTACTCACTGCCGTGACCCAGGCGATCGGTTCCGAACGTGTGGGTCTGCGCCTGTCGCCCCTCAACAGCTTCAACAGCATGAAAGACAGCGACCCGCAGGCCCTCATCGGCTTCCTGGCCGATAGGCTCAATGCCTTCAAGCTAGCCTACCTGCACGTGATGCGCGCCGATTTCTTCGGCGTGCAGAAGGCCGATGTCATGCCCGTAGCGCGTGAAAAGTACAAGGGTGTGTTGGTGGGCAATATGGGTTACAGCGCTGATGAGGCAGAGGCAGCTATTGCCGAAGGTAAGCTTGACGCTGTGGCCTTTGGCACCGCCTTCCTGGCTAACCCGGACCTGCCCGCACGCATCAGGGCAAAGGCACCGCTGAACGCGCCTGACTCCAACACGTTCTACGCAGGTGGTGCCAAGGGCTATACAGACTATCCGACATTGCGGGTCGCGTAAATCACCGCCCCAGAAGACCGAAGAAACGAGCCGCTTTATACCCAAGGCTCTGCCCTTCGATCTTGCGAAGCTGTGAATCGCATGCTGCCCAAACCTGTCCACGGCCGGCTGCCCATGCTGGTCACTGGTCGCAGTCGCCAAGAACTCTCCTGGATCGCGGAAAACGCCGACGGCTGGCTGTTCTACAACGTGCGCCTCGAACACCTTGGGGACCTGCTCAAGGTTTGGAATGGTGCTGTACAGCAGGCAGCCGGACCCGATGCGTTCAAGCCCTATACTCAAGTCTTCTTCTTTGACTTGGCAGCTAATCCCAACGAGCCGCTGATGAGCATGGGTCCCATGCTGCGTGGTGGACGGAACTCCTACATTGCATTCCTGCGCCACGCTCAGGCTCTCGGTATCAATCACGTTGCCATGAACCTCAAGGCCAGCCGCAGACCCGCGCGCGAAGTGCTGTACGAGCTGGCCGAACATGTGCTGCCGCTTTTTCCAAGTCTGAGCATTTGAGTGACTGCCTAGGGTCGATAACGCCACTTCATATCCTGTGAGAGCGGACCTTGAGCCCCATCTTTGGGCTGCTTCCCCTCACAGTCCGCTACTCACCAGAAACCAGTCAGTGAAGGTTAGCTGACGATGTACTCGGGATGACTGCTATTGGGATGAAATGGGCAGTTCGGGCAACCAGCATGAACTGCCGCGATCGCTGCAAAGAAGATGTTGGGAGAAGTCAAAGGTTCGAGCAGACTTATCTACCGTGATGACGCTGTGACCCATTTCATGATCATGCTGGCCATTGCATAAGCGCCGAGAGTTTGAATCCGCGAGGTCTGCATGAGCAGGAGACGGGGCAAGTGTAGAAATCCTGAGTCCAACATCATCCAAAATATGGCATTTCAATCCTAAATCTTTTGGTAGATAGGTTGGTAGAAAACCAAAAGCCCCTGAGTGCAGAACACCCAGGGGCTTGGTATTTGGCGGAAACGGAGGGATTCGAACCCTCGATGAGGCTCTACACCCCATACTCCCTTAGCAGGGGAGCACCTTCGGCCACTCGGTCACGTTTCCAATACAGCTATTCTAACCTGAAAAATCAGGCCGATTTGGAAACTTCTGCAGAATCCAGACCAAAAGCGGTGTGCAGGGCACGAACAGCCAGTTCCAGGTACTTCTCATCGATCACGACCGAGGTCTTGATTTCGGAGGTGGAGATCATCTGGATGTTGATGCCCTCTTCGGCCAGCGCGCGGAACATGGTCGATGCGACGCCCACATGGCTGCGCATGCCGATACCGACAATGCTCACCTTGCAGATGTTGGGGTTGCCGATGACTTCGTCAGCGCCGAGCTTGGGCACCACTTCTTCGCGCAGCAGCTCGACCGTGCGGTTGAAGTCGCCCTGGTTGACGGTGAAGCTGAAGTCGGTCTTGCCGTCCTTGCCGATGTTTTGCAGGATCACGTCCACATCGATGTTGGCGTCGGCCACCGGGCCCAGGATCTGGTAGGCGATGCCGGGGGTGTCAGGCACGCCACGGACAGAGATTTTGGCTTCGCTGCGGTTGAAAGCGATGCCCGATACGAGGGCCTTTTCCATCTTTTCGTCTTCCTCAAATGTGATCAGAGTGCCCGATTTGGCCTCTTCATCCAATGCAATATCCCAGGGCGTGAAGCTCGACAGCACACGCATTGGCACTTTGTACTTGCCGGCAAATTCCACCGAGCGGATCTGCAGCACCTTGGAGCCCAGGCTCGCCATCTCCAGCATTTCCTCAAAGCTCACGGTCTTGAGGCGCTGTGCGGCAGACACCACGCGCGGGTCGGTGGTGTAGACACCATCGACGTCGGTATAGATGAGGCACTCAGCGGCCTTCATGGCGGCTGCCACGGCGACAGCCGAGGGGTCCGAGCCGCCACGGCCGAGAGTCGTGATGTTGCCGTTCGGGTCAATACCCTGGAAACCGGTGACGATGACCACGCGGCCTGCGTCCAGATCGGCACGCACGCGCTGGTCGTCGATCGATTCAATGCGCGCCTTGGTGTAGCTGTCATCAGTGCGCACCGGCACTTGCCAGCCGGTGTAGCTCACCGAGGGCACGCCTTCGGCCTGCAGCGCAATGGCCAGCAAGGCCGACGAGGCCTGCTCGCCGGTGGCGGCCAGCATGTCCAGCTCACGGTAATAGGACTTGTCTGCGCGGCTGGGTGCCAGCTCACTGGCGAGGCCCAACAGACGGTTGGTTTCGCCACTCATGGCGCTGGGCACCACCACCATCTGGTGGCCAGCCCTTGCCCACTTGGCGACGCGTTTGGC
>NZ_KE148674.1:0-391 GCF_000410635.1 Comamonas sp. B-9 | reverse complement strand
CCCATCGACGTGCCGCCGTACTTATGAACGATCAGTGCCATTGAATATCACGATGACGAAACACGAAGCTCGGCGTTGATGCAAAGTGTTTTGGCACGCCGTCGGAATCGTACATTAGTCAGACCAAAACTGGCGGATTGTACCAATCGATGACATCTCTGTGGCGCTGTATATACCCACGGCCTACTTTTATATGGATTTGGTGGCCCCGCGTGGTGCAGCGCTGCAGCTGCAGCAGCAGTTGCGCCAGCTGCGCAGCGCTCGGTGTCTGGCCATGGGCCGTGCGCAGCCAGTAGCGCAGCACATTGGCCATGCGCGCCTCGCTCAGCGCCTGCAGCGCGCCAATGCGCGGCGGCGCGCCGGTGGCCTGCAGATCGATCTGCGCCAGCTC
>NZ_KE148673.1:45756-50201 GCF_000410635.1 Comamonas sp. B-9 | reverse complement strand
GGCGGCATTGCCGGCAGCCGCTGCTGCGCCGGCGCCCATCAGCGCGCGCCCGACCAGGCCGCCCGCCACCATGCCCGGCAGGGATTCAGCCACCTGGCCAGCGGTGTAGCCAGGATTCTGCAGGTAGGCCATGGCAATAGAGCCAGCGTCGCCCTGCTCCCAGGCTTCGTCTACAGCCTTGCGGCCCTGCTCATGCCCAGAGGAGAACTTGGTTTCGTCGGCCCACTTGCCTGGCTGGAAGCCCGTGGCCTTGCCGATGGCGTCCGCCGCTGCCGTCACCGGCCGCGCGCCGCTCACTGCAGCAATTGGAAGATCCGCCAAGCCGGCGGCTATGCCCGGCAGGCGCTGCACGCCTACCTTGACGGACTTGACAAAGTCTGAGACGACACCGCCTGAGTCTAGTTTGGCGGCACCAGGATCGAACTGGTCAAAGAAATTGCCGCCCGGTGACGCCGGCTTGCCTGCGCTTGGTGCGTCGAACTGATCGAAGTAGTTTGCTGCCATGCCCCCAGTGTTCCGGGAGCGGCTGCCTCAGTCGAACCCCAGAGGGGGTGAGGGAGAGACCCTGTGCCGCATGCCTCTTGGTACTATTGCCCGAAGAAGCCCAAGGGATCGTTGATACTGATGGGCCGATCCTCTAACAACGGTAGCTCAATCGAAGATCCTGCAATGACCACTAACCAAGAGTCTGTAAGTACCGTATTCCCTCTATGGGATAAAACACGCACGGAGTCGCTGGTGACATCGCTGTTCGGAAAGAAACAGTGGGATAAAGCGCACCCAAGCGCGAGATCCATGACGGACAGACCAGAGTTTTGCCACTATCACTACCATGAAGCCATCGGAATGCTTGAGGAGTTCATAAAGAACAGGCTGGGTGAAGGAGGCTTGTGGTTCGCGCTGCACAACGAGGAGGACTTTAGGCTACTGATGCTTAGACTCAAGGCGAACATTACGGCGTTTGTGCAAAGCCTTCATGCTCTGCCTGACACATGCTCCCACATGCTTTATTACGGCCTGGCGCTGGATAGGCTACCCAAGCCACTGAAAGAGCGCGACATCTACGCAAGCAAGGTGCTCGCAATTTTGGAGCAGCAACGTGATTCAGGTCAGCCCTCCTACACCAAGTTATGTGCACTGTTCCGTGAACTTACCACCGGTGACAGCTACAAGTACCTCAATGCGCTAGCAAACACCGTCAAGCACCGTAGCGTAGTCAGATCTCAGCTCAACGAAGATGCCACTGGCAAGAGAGCGCAGAAGTACATTCTCTATCTTGAGCCGTTCAACTATGCGGGACTGGGTTACCCAAAGACAGATGTTCGGGAGTTCATGCGTAAAGAGCATGACCGGATCCAGCCTCTCACTGTGTCCATTGGGGTAGAACTGAATCGAGTGCTGGAGACGCTCCAGCGCGCCCAGGCCTCTTGATCAGCTGTTGACTGCACGCATGAAAAAACCCGCCGGAGCGGGTTCTCGCGAAGCATCAAATGGCTAGGAAACCTTCACAAGCAAAGAGGACAGAGGGCCTCTTTCAGCTTTTTCAGACCCACCTTGAACCCACTGAACGATGGGACTTTGATCGACTCGAGCTCGATGCTTCTGCTGCTCAAGTTCAAATCTCTGCCCTACCGACAATTGACGCTGCTTCTGCTCTCGCTCCATGACAGCCTGCAGTGGATTGGACGAATGATCCACACCGAGGGCCAGAAGCTGGTCTACCTTGGTCATCATTGTTCTCCTCTATTCATAAGATCGATCAAGCCGGCTTGCATAGCGAATGTTAAGCGAGGGATCGAAAAAGTGCTTGCGTTTTATCCAAATCAATCCTTCTGACTTGGTGATTGCCGCAACGTCGATGGGGCCGCCAACCGTCTCCGATGACGATGTCACGCGCTCTTTGAGTGATTGGAGACTGAGAAGGGACTCAACTAGGTGTGCCATTTCCGACACACTCAGAGATTGCAAAACGCCCAACAGTGGATGGAAATTCTGCTTCCAATTTGCGTCCTTCCATGCTGACATGAATTTCTCTAGACCACTCTGACTTATCTTTCCCGCAACGTCATCCGGCAATTCCACGCCGATAGCCTTCAATTCTGCGAAAAGAGATCCAATGGAATCTCTTGCCTCCGCCTCTATTATATTCTCCAATGATTTACTGAATCCATTCGTGAACATATCGATCATTGATGACTGAGCGAGAGGCTTGATCATCGCAGCGTTTGAATGGGTGACCTCATAATTATCAGTAGAGATATAGGCCAACTCATCCCCGATATGACCATAGACTAGAAATTCAGAATAAGCTGGGAATATCTGCTCATTACCATATCCAGCAACTACTACCCCAGTATGGGGAAAGATCAAATCAGCATACGAATATCTAACATTTAATACAAGAATAGCTAATTCTACTGGATCCACAAAATCCAATATCGGTAACAATGCAAGCTGACCTTGTACCTTCACTACCCACGCATCCAAGCCCAAGAGGGACTCGTCAAGCGCCTCCTGACTTAGCCCGCCAAACAGGCCGCGTTTAGCTACAAAAGCTTTGGTACTCTCAATCCCAGTTCTCCACAATTCTTTCCGGACATCTAAATCCAATTCAGGATTTGCGACACCTTTATCAATTGCATCCAAGACCAATCTTAGACTTACATCGAATTGCCCTTCTATCCACGAATCTCTCAAATTTTTTGGAAATAGATTATTATTTCCCTTAATAAACTCCATCAAAGCAAACCCGTACTGTTCCAGTTTTGCAAAAGTTTTCTTACCCAAATCTGCCCTGAAAAGCTTGATGACCAGTTCCCATGGCACTAAATCAATGGCTGCATTACTGTAGATTGTGACCGCGACAGCTCCAGAATTGCACAACTCAAAAATCTTATTTGCAGTTTTTGAGTAACGCGGATGGTCGCCATTTGTTGGATTGCTACTGGATGTGGTTACGGCGCTATCAGCACCAAGCACAATGGCAGATTTATTTAACACAAGTACTTCACTAGTCATCCCAGCTCCTTTTGAGCTGAAATGTATCATGTGGATACATGTAGCAGATGTCTAATCTTTTCCACCCATTCTTAACGGGAGATCTATGCGCCCAACCCTAGCCGCCCTAGCCCTGCTCCTGGCCTCACCGGCCATGGCTGCCAACTATGCCACCTGCATCCTGGACAAGGCCCCTGCTGCGCAGAACGACGTTGCGGCCCACGCCATCATGCAGTCGTGCCTGGCAGAACACCCTGGCGGAATCGAGGCCATACCTCAAGGCTCGGGCCGTGGCGTGCTGGGCTTCAAGTCAGGGGCCGAGTGCACTGCCAAGAAGGCTGTGGACACTCGGAGCAATCAGGCTGCCACGCTGGTGGCTATTGCTTGCCGGCGGCTGTATGACGAGCCGAACTTCTTCGACAAGTTCGATTAACCGCCCAGGTACTGCCGAGCGGCACCCATACCAAACTTCGAGTCGAACTCTGCCGCTCGCTTCGGGTCGGCTTTCAATGCAGCAATCGCAGCGTCTGGTACTGCCGGCGCCGCCGAATGAGGCTGCTGCACCCACTGCCCCGTCTGCCGGTTGAACACCGTCGATGGCGTGTTGTAGGCCCGGCCGCTGAGGGCGTCGACCTGCTGGCCACCTGGCACGACAAGGTAGGGATCGGCCTGCGTTTGCTTACCCTCCATGGCCATCATCGTGTCGACCAGCGAGCGGCGGCGCGCTGGATCCTGCTCGGTCATGATGCGGTTGCGCATCTGCTCGGCCTGGCCTGCAGCCCGGTTGGCGTAGCCTGCGGTCACTGCATCCTGGTCGAGTCGCTGCTGAGAGAGCATTGCCTGCACCAAGCTGCGCGATTTGGCACCGTCCTGCTGCATGCTTTCACGTTGCAGGTTGGAGTTGACCTGGTTTGTCGCAGCATCCAGGCCGGGCTGCTGGCCGCGCGCCGCCAGGTCAGCGCGCTGTGCATCGAGGTAAGCGGCCTGCGCCAGTGAAAGCCCAGAGTTGGCGCGGCCCTGCCGCGAATCGTAGCGGCCGCCATTGTTCGTGATCGAGCTGGCGGATACGGCTAGGTTGCGCAGGTTGTTGGCAGCTTCCCAGTCGTTGCCACTATGTGCAGCCTGGGGCGAATTGAACTGTGGCACCTGTCCGGCACCCTGCTGGAACGCACGCTGCACAAGTGGGTTGCTGCTGCCCACGAAACCACCGCGCGGCTCGGCACCATTGACTGAGATGTCGCCGCCCACGTTGGTGCCGCTGTAGCTGTTGCCAATTCGAGAGACCAGGCCAGTCATGGCAGGCGCCGGTGGAGCGCTCGCTGCAGCTGGATTGGTGGACGGCACCGGTGGGCCCGCCTCGCCTTGCTGCTGGTAGGTGTAGTTGCCTGGGCTCGGGACGGTGGCAGGCGCCGCTGGTGCAGGCGCTGGTTCAGCTGCTGACCGGCCAA
>NZ_KE148673.1:18474-45726 GCF_000410635.1 Comamonas sp. B-9 | reverse complement strand
CCCCCCCCCGCCGCAGGCGCATAGGGAGCAGCAGGGGCGGCGGCTCCGAAGGCGCGAGCAACCAACCCGCCAGCGCGCGCGGCCGAGCCGGGCACAGCTGCGGCGCCAGGGATTGCGTTCAGGGTATTCGTGACGTTGCGCCCCAACTCGCTGTTCATGGGATTGTTCTGCGAGCCGTCAGGCATTGGGGTGCGCTTGTCGTAATCCGTTGGGATCATCTGCACCAGAGGGTTGCGATAGGCTGCTGCCGCATCGCCATAAGAGGTAGCCATCATCTTTCCTTTCTTAAGCGATAGGCCCAGGCATCATCTCGTCGCCGGTTCTGACCCACTCTTCATTGCGGCCGCTGGCCTTGCGCCCAAACTCCGCCTCGAACTTGGCAAGCGACAACCCAGCCTTTGCCGGGTCCATCAGATCGCCATCGGTGCGGCTGTAGGCCCGGTAGAGCATCCAGCTGACCAAGGCTTGATGCAGCTCGGGCCGGATCTCTGGGCTGTCGCCGCAACCTTGCATCGGCTTCTTGGGCAGGCGCTGCACCGTCAGGTTGACCGTGTATTCCTTGTCCGGCCTGGGCCAGAGGTACAGCTGATCGGTGGTCACGCCGGTGATGAGATGCGTTGGTCGGTTGCGCACAGCTTGAAACTGCCAGCCCGGGAAGAAGGTGTCCATCTCATCCACATGGAGTGGCTGCAGCGCGCAGCCATCCACAAAGGCACGCAGCACGCGTATAGCCAAAGGGTTGAGCCGCACCGACTCTGCGCCGGCGGCAACAGGGAGCGTGCACCAGCTGGACGACGAATCTCGCAGGAGCTGGCCGCGCCGGCAGGCTTCATCCTGCGCTTCGTTGGCGTAGATCGTCAGGAGCTTGTCATCGCAGAATTGCGATTCAGGCCCATCCAACGAATCAGCCCGATACAGCGTGATCAGATCCTGGAGGGTCATGGCTGGCTTTCAGATCAAGACGCCAGCACCGAGCGCAGCCAGGCGCTGCCCTTGGGGTTGTCGTCGCGGTTCACCTGGAAGGGGTAGCGCAAGCTCTTGGCCTGCTTGAGCACGTTCATTTTCTCGCCCAGGCGGTCATCCAGATCCTGGTCGTAGCCGGTCTCCTTGGCGCGCGCCAGGCGCTCGACATACTTGCGCTTGACCACAATGGGCACATCGCGGCGGAACATCTGCAGCACGCCATTGACGGCCACCTGCACGAAAGGCGCCTCGTTGTCCTTGCCGCCGGAGAGCACTGTCACCATGACGGGCTCATTCATGAAGGCTTCCAACTCGGCGTCCTTGAAGGTCACAGGCGAGTCGATGACTTCGGGGGAGAAGTCGGGCACGACACCAAACTCCATGGCCGGCGTGGCGCCCAGGTATTCGTTGGTAGAGTCGACTTCGGGTTTGCGTGGTGCGGTGGCCATGGTTCTTGCTTTCATCTGATCTTGAGAGGAAGGCCCAGGGCAGACGAATCCACCCCGGGCCCAGTTGCTTACAGGCTTACAGCGCGCTCACGCCCGCTTCGGCCACAGCCATCCAGCCTTCGTTCAGCATGGTGCAAGCCATGTAGAACTTGGCGCCCACGAAGCCGCGCTGGCCCAGCGGATCGCTCTTGTCCTTCTGGCCGGGCGGGATGTAGGTAGGATCCAGCGCATCAGCGCCGCGCAGCGACAGCTGGCCCCAGGCGTCCTCACCCACCACGATGAATGGATACACATCCACCTTGGTGGTGCCCATCAGGCCAGTGCTGCCGAGGTCAGCGCCCGCATCTGGGTATGCAGCCAGTTCAGGGCTGGTGATGAACCGGTAGTTCTCCACGCTGCCCAGCTCGTAAGGGCTCACTGGCTTGCGGGTGCCGTATTCAGCAACGGTCGTGAATCCTTGCAGATCGCGGATGTCAGCTTCGGCATCAGTGCTGACGAACACCAGGTAGGCCGCTTCCACCGGCTGAGTGTCGATGTTGGGCGACGGCGCCAGAATGCCGGTGATGCGCTTGGCGTGGTTTGCCTGCAGGTTGCGACTGATCTTGCGCAGCAGCTGCAGCGTGATCTTGGCGTTCACAGCTGCACGCGATGCGCCGCCGCCGGCGTAGAAGGCATTGGTGCACGCCTTCAGGGTGCCGTAGCGAATCATCTCGCGTACCAGGGCGATGCGCTCGCCACACTGTTTCTTCATCTCAGCGGGCACATCGTCCTCGTAGGTGTCCACCGTTTGGTCGGTGAGCTGGTAGAGGCAGCCGTACTGCTTGATCGTAACGTTGATGTCCTGGGGCACCAGCGTGTCGGCCGCGGGCGTGACACCTTCGGTCAGCTCGTGAGCCGCAGGCACAGCCTTGGGACGATTGCGGGTGTTCCAGTCGGTGTTCGTCGCACCGTAAGGCAGGTAGCGACGGTGCACGATGGTCTTGCCCTGGTTCTTGGGCATACCGCGTTGCTGGCCGGTGATGCCCAGCACTTCGCACGGTACAGCGTGACCGAGGATGTCGCCCTTGAGTTTTCCAATCCGGGCAGCCGGATCAGTGCTCTTGAATTCAGCCATGAATCTTCTCCTTCAGATCCGGCTCAGCGCCGGTTGAGTGTTGCTTGAAATGCGGCCTGGAATGCCTCTTCTTCGGTAGGCGCAGACTGAGGGCGAGGTGCGTTGCCAGTAGGCGTCACGGCAGCCTTGAGCCGCTGCTGACCCCGCGCGGCCTTTTCGGCGGCACTGGATCGCGCAGTAACGAACTGGTCGTACTGGCCAATGACGGCTGCAACACCATCGGCGGTGTTGGCTTCGGCAAAGGCTTGTTGCGCCTGCTCCTCCTGTGCAGCCAGCCAGACATTGAATTCCGGCGACTGCACCTTCTCGCGCCAACCCTTGTGCATGCGGTCCATCACGGCCAGCTCAATTGCGCCAGGGTCAAGCTCGGCCGATACCGTCGCTGCATCCGTGGCCACGGGCTGCTGCGGTTTGGCTGGCGGGGCGACCGGCGGTTGAGGCTGCACTGCGCCGTACCGGGCATGGATGTACTTGGCCACATCGGGATAGTCCTGCTCGAACTGCTGTAGCTCCGCCGAAAGCTCGGGCGCCGGTGCAGGCGTCGGGGCGGCGGCAGGCGCTGCGGGCTGGGACTGCAGACGGCCATTGAGCTCGCCGATCTTCCCGTTCGCCCTGCGCAGTTGCTGTGCGAGGTCTTCCACCTTTGCGGCTTGGCCCATCAGACGCTGGACTTCGCTGCGCTTGTAGCCCTCGAACACAATCGGATCATCTTCCTCACCAGATGCGGCCGGGGCAGCGCCCTCGCCTGCATCCGCGTTTGGTTGATCCTCAGTGCCAGGGGCCGCAGGCGCGACTGCTTCTGCTGCTGGTGCCGCTGCAGCTTCCTCGGCTGCCGGCGCTGCCGGTGCGGGGGAAGGCAGTGGCGTGCCAGATGTTTCAGCGAAGCTGCGTTCGAAAGCTTCCTGCTCCTGCTGGTTTCCGTCCATGAGTCATGCACTCCTATGTTGAATGCCGAGGTCAGTAGCCGTAGCCACCATCGTCGGCGGGCTCCGCCGGGGCTGGATTACCCAACGCCAGCAAGTCTTTCAAGGAGGCGATGCGCCCGCGCAGTTCGGCGGTGTGCAAGGCATCCAGGCTTGGGCTGTCGTTCTTCTCCCGCAACGTGGCGATTTGGGCACGGGCGTGCTGCTCGATGGCGCGCCAGGTTGGGGAATGAAGCTCGATAGCCGTTGTCATGGCGCCCAGTTTTCCGCAACCAGCGCATTCAGGCGAACCCTAGACGGGTGTCACAGATAGCTGCCATCCACAGCTGGCGTCTCAATGCCCTGCCGCACGCCGGCGAGAGGGCTTTCTGGGTTGGCTGGTGTGAGTGGATTGGTGTTTGTCAGCAGCTCACCGGCTGCGGGCTGCTGCTCTGGCACTGCCCAGCCAGATGGCTGCGGCACAATGGGCGCTGCATCCTGATCCTTGAACCCTGTCGAGTGCGCCAAGCCATCGGCCAAGCTGGCAACACCCGGGTTCAGCAAGATGCGCTCTCCGGTCTGCACGCTGCTGTACAGCGTCTCCATACCGGTATTGGTGGCATCGGCATCGGCTTTGCGCGCCTGTGCCTCCAGCAGCTTGGCCTTTGCGGCGACCGTTGGATCCTGGCCTTGCAGGCTCCGCTGGGCCTTCTGCTCTTCCGTGAGCTGGAAGTTCGTCGGATCCAGTCGCTGGCCCTTGCACAGCTCGGCAGCCAGCTTGGCCGGGTCGAGTTCGTAGATGGGATTGGCCGCCACCTGCAGCAGCGTCATCAGGAACTGCTGCTGTGCGTCGCGCTCGACCAGGGCGCTGGATGCGCGCACGTCGATCTGGAAATCGCCCTTGATGCTGTCGTCTTCCGAGTAGGTCATCATCCAGTCGAAGTAGCGCTGGATGTGTGGCCGGGTCATGTAGTCGTCAAACCGCTTGGCCAAGCGCCGCAGCACGCTGGTGGCGTTGTTGTTCTGCATCTGCATGCCGCCCAGGGTGTTTGGCGCATCGCCGCGGATACCCTGCAGCATCGCTGGCATGCCGGTGGTGTCCTCGGCCATCTTGAGGGCAAAGGTGATGATGTTCATCAGCGGACCCTGCACGCTGGGCACCACGAAGGCATTGAACGCTGCGCGCACATCGCGGGCGTCTGCATTGGCTTCGGCGCGCCAGGTCTTGCCCGGGGTCAGGTTCCAGGATCCGTTCTGCGGCGTGATGCCATTGCCGATGACCACCTGCGGCGCCGACGACAGCCCGGCGTTGTCCATCATGGCTCGCGCCGATCCGTTGAGCATGCGTTGTGCAGTGCGGATCTGGCGGGCGATGCCCAGGCCCCAGGGCATGCCGGGGCGGCGCTGCCAGGCAAGCACATCATAGGGAAACTCGCCATCCTCTTGCGGGCTGAGCACCACCTTGACCAAGCGGTCATTGATCATGACAGCCATGGTGGGCACGCGGTCCTCGTCGCTCTCCTCCAACTCCACACCCAGGCGGGTCAGGTGCTCTCGTGCGCAGTGGCCATAAAAGATCCACATTTCGAACTCGTCTTCGCCAGGGCGGTAGACAGATTCCGTACCCTCGCGGGTGCGTGACGGTCCCTCGCGCAGCACGCCGAGCAATGCGCCAGGATCGTAACTGGAGTCGGCCAGCATCTCCTTGATTTGCCGGCGGCCGATGAACTCGCGCTCCCAGGTGTAGCTGCCATGGTGGATGTTCTCGCCGCAGGCAGGGTCCGGGAAGAAGTTCCAGCTGTCGATGCGCTTGGAGCCGGGCTTGATCTCGTCCACCTTGATGAACTCGGTCATGCCGGTGGCTGGATCCTTATGGGTCATACGGGCCGTGCGCGTCACTGGGAACGGGCCCTTGAGCACGCCAGAGCCAAGGCGGGCCGAGTCTTCGATGACCTGGCGCACTTCGCCGTGCCAGTTGCTCTCCACCAGCGGATCTTCGATTGCGGTCTGCATGCGCTCTGCTGCCTGCTTGGCCTGGGCGGCCTGGCTTTCCATGTGCTGCTGCGCGGCGGCCGGATCGGTCAACCCCAGTGCGCCGGCCAGCTGCGTCAGCTGCATGTTGCTGAGGCGCGGCAGCGGCGTCGGCTTGATCTCCCACGCCCGATCATCCGTCGGCAGCAGCATGTCGGCAACCCGCGCGCTGGCCGCATCCACATAGGGGCGCGTGATGTTCAGGAACACGACAGATCGCACCGGCCCCTTGTCCTTGGCCTGGCCACCGATGATGGCCGCCTTGCGGCTGCGGTAGAGCTGGTTGGCGTTCTGGAAGGCGCGGTTGGCGTCATCAATGCCCTGGTAATACTCTTCGTCCTCCGTCCACTCTTCCTCAATGCCCGAGCCAGCGCGGCCGGCAATGGCCTCGCGGCGCTTGGATAGGAGCGTCAGGACGAACTCGGCGCGCAGGTCGCGCTGGGGTTCGGCGCCGTCGCCTTGGGGCTGCAAGCCCCCTTGTGTTTCAGTGGCTTGCATCTCAATACCCCATTTCTCGATCCAGTGGAGCCCAGTCGCCGCCGGTGGAGCGCTGTGGCACAGGCCTGGTGATCGCCTTGCGTTTCATCATGGTGGCGTAGCGGCTCGCGCTCATCAAGTCGTCGAGCTTCTTCACCACCTTGCCATCCTTGCGGTGGTACAGCTTGAACTCCTGGAACCAGTCGTTCAGGTGGGCAAACACCTTCCACCGTCCCGTCTGCATGCGTTCAAGCATGTCGATCAACCCCGCTTCCACTCCATTCGTTCCATCTTCGAAGGTGGCCCGATCCTTGAGCATGCGCAGGCCGGCCTTGGCGTACTGAACGGCCAGCTGCTCGCCAGAGCCTTTGTCGTGTTGCTCGCCGTCGTGTGGCCAGGCAGTGGGAACCCAATCGCCCCAGGCTTTGATGGTGCTGGCGTGGATAACCGGCGTAGCGTGGCTCAGCCTATGTGCCTGCACCACGTAGATGCAATCGCTGTCGCGATCCCAGGCAAGCTGCACAGCAGCCGTGGGGTGATCCCAGCCAAAGTCCAGTCCGTTGATGCGCACCCAATGCGCAGGAATCGGGAAGGCCGGCACCTTGATGCTGCCCTCTTCCACCGGGAAGATGCGGCCGCTGCCCAGGGTTGGAATGCCGCGTGCCCGGGCTTCTCGCTCATGAGCAGGCGAGCTGTCCCACAGTTCCTTTTTGGTCTTCGCATCGAGATGGGGCACATCGTCCCATCCTGCGGTGACAAGGTATCGAGATGCGGTTATTGCAGGCACAGGGCTTCCTCCTTCGCCTCTTGCTCGCCCTCAAGGAACATCATCACCGTGCCGGTTGTCCCCTCCAGAGGGGTGAAGGTGATATAGACGATCCCATTGGTCGTGGCCGTTCGAATGAGGCATTCGCTGTAAACCTCCAGCGGCGGCTCCTCGTCGAGCCAGATGCCATCGCGCTCGGTGCCTTCGAAGCTGCCCCGCCCTTGTTGGTAGGACTTCAAGCCCAGCTCGGAGAACTTCCCGCTCACATGCTTGACATACACGGTGTCAGCCAGATCAGTAACACCCTGCTTCCAGCCCACCCGCTCAATGCAGTCGGCATAGACCAGGCCAGTGCCGCTGAAGCACTTAGAAGTTCCAGATCCCACCACCGGGCCGAACAACTTGTTCTGCACGATGTCGCGCGTGGTTTCGTTGGTTTTGCCTGCCGCCCAGAAACGCACGGGCCCGGCAAAGCGTCGGCCTTCCCACCAGTCTGGATAGCGCCCGGTCAGATGCAGTGCTGTCTCGTAGCCTCCCATCCCCTCCGTCTTCCCAACACGATTGGCGGCCATGGCGCACCGCTCGCGGTAGGTGGCGCCGGCGCGGAAGAACTCCATGTGCTTCGGGTAAAGCTCACGACGCAGCGGCCCAGTCGCGGGATACATACCGTCGATCTTGCGTCGGGACAGCTCCAGCTCAATGGCCGCAAGCATCGCGCTGCGCTGCTCTTGAGGCAGGTCGGCCAAATTCATACACCGCCCTTCAGGGCGTCGCGCATCGCGAAGAGGTCGGCCGTTGAGAACGTGGCAACACCAGGATCTGCTGGCGGCAGCAGCTCCTCCTTGATCCCATAGGCCTGGCGCTCCAGCCCAACCAGAATCCGGAGCGACTCCGAGAGGGAGCGCATGGTGCTGCTGCGGCTGGACAGGGATGCCGCTTTGCTTGCAGCTTCGGCCAACTTGGCGCGCTGCTCCTTGGTCATTTCATCGGCAGCTGTACCGCGCAGGATCGCTGCGACTTCAGCCATCAGCTTGGGATTAACGCTCTGCTGCTCCAGCTCAGCCATCAGGCCCATGCAGATGGACCGGCTGCGCTGAATGTCCGCCCGCTCAGCCAAGCGTACCGAAGCCACCTTCGTCGCGCCCTCTTCCACGATGCGCTTTTCGGGGATCTTGGTGTCTGGCGTAACCTTGCCCGTAACCATGGCTGCCGTAACCATCGCATCGGACTTGGCCTGGATCTTCGCGGAGAGGTCACGAGGAATGCCGCGATCACCAAAATGCTTGATGATGGCCGCGTGTGAGACCTTTTCACCGGTCTCTTCTGTGTAGGCCGCTGCCAACTGGCGAGGGCTCTGGAGACCGGCTCGCCAGCCCGCTTCGATGCGGTCGTAGTCGATGCGTTTACGCGCCCCCATCACGCGCCTCCGCCAATAGTCGCCCAACAGCAGCTGTGGTGGCCTGCATCACCACCATGCTGGCCATAGGCAATGAAACGACGCCTGCCTGTTCGCACGCGATGTCAATGATGGCATCCAGGAAGTGGTTGCCCGTGCTCGACCAAAGCAAGCAGCGCCGCACACGCTTCACAGCGCCCTTGGACATGCCGAGCTGTACAGAGTAGAGGGTGGCTTGGCCGATCCCGGCCACAACGTGGGTGTACCCCTTGGTTCCATCCTTCGCCTCGATGACGCTTGCGCTGCCATCCGAGTGGTACACGACAATGTCAGCCCGCCCGTACTTGAAAGCCTGCTCTCGCACCAGGACGCATTCAGGGGTCAGTGGAATCAGGTCATCGGAGTATCCGCACTCATGAAGGTAGATGAATTGGTCAACTAAGTCCTTCTCTACGCCATGGGGCACTTGGCGGTTCTTGATGAGTTCCTCACGCAGCGCCGCGATCTTAGCGGGATTCAGAATCGGCGGCTTACCCGCTGATTCCGGGGGGCAAACTAAGGATCGGTCTGCTGCAGGGTGTTGCTTGGGCGTTGTCATTACCCCAGATCATTACCAGTACACTCCTCTCGCACCACCCCTAGGCGGGTGTGCGCGTCAACTGCAAATTCCACCGCACTAACATGAAGAAATATTTCAGCCCGGGTAAGACCTATAGAAGAAGTTCGGTAGCTTTATTACTCGGCTTGATGTTCGTTGTAATTGCATCGATTTTTGCAGCAGTGCTCGAAGTGCCTCGCGGAGATTTATTCGCTGGCTTTATGGCTGGAACCGGCGCTGTCGCGGCTCTCATGGCAGCATTGGAATCAGCTGATGCAGCGCATGCTGCGGCAGATGCTGCTAGGCAAGCGAATGAGATCGCTATCCGGGAATCAACGCCTTCTATTTCGCTTTCCCCTGTACCTCGGTATTTTCGAGAGTTAGCTGGACATGAGGGCTATCTATCGCAAGCAGTGATTGAGAACATTGGCACTGCCTATACAGCAATCAATAGACTAAACGTCTACCGATACTCAAATAAGAAAAAGATCTTCATTTACGGAACTTCAACCAGGATCCCTTGCCCAGCAGGAACAGACTCTGCTCATACCATTGGTGATGGTCACCTTGAGAACTTACGTATTCGAGACCACGATGGTTTTGCCATCGAGGTCTTTACGATTCATGGAACTATGTGTTCCGCTCTGATCTGGGTAGAGCATCCCCACCTGGAATTCCGCACTGTGCAGCTTTACGATGCGCCAGTGCCAGAACTACTCCCACCCTTTCCTTCTGGCCCGCCCGATTTCAGCGCATCAGTTCCATCTGCTGGGACCCCAACGCATCTTTGAGCCGACGCGCCATCGTCGCCTGCGCGCGCTCCATGTCGCTGATGCGATCGGCCAGCGCCCGGTTGCGCACCGTGGCCTCAACCAGCAGTGCCGCCACATCGTTCTGCGTCTGCAACTGGGCATACTGCAGGGCAAAGCCCCCCAGCTGGCGGGCCAGGGCCCGCGCCTCTGGGGTGAAGAGGCGCAGCTCCTGGTCCCCGATCTCGATCAGCACCATGCTGTTGTGCAGGTCGGTCACGGAGATGGCCCGGGGCTCGGGCAGCGGGTCCACCACTTCATAGACGCCATCGACCAGGCGCCGCATGCGCCCTTCTTCGATCCAGCGGCTGACGTGGTCGTCGACCTTGGTGTAGGGGAAGTCTGTGAGCTCCATCAACCGCTGACGACTGATCGCCTGACCAGCTTCGCGCAGCGAGACAATGCAGTCCCAGATAACCTGTCCTGTGGAGTTGGTGCTAACGGTAGTATTCATCATCATTTCCCGGTAAACTGAGTTTGCTCAGGTCTCAGACCGGGAAACGCCACCTTCGGGTGGCTTTCCTTTTTCAGCCGTCCATCAGCCGGCGCACAGTCACGTTGAGGGCATCGACCTCGTCCATCTTCTTGATCCGCCACATGGCGCGCTGGCCGTGCCACCCGTTACGGCTTCCCTGGTGGCAGTCCTTGCACAGGGCCACTGTCGTGTACTGGCTCCCCTGCTTTACGTGGTGGGCATCGCTGGGTCCCGGCTCGTCGCAGACGCTGCAGGGCAGTTCCTTGACCCTGGCGAGGTGGTCGCGCTCTTTGGCGTTAAGGCGGTTCAGCATGCTCCGCACCCTCCCCGTGCCAGTGCAAACACGCAGTTGGGATGCGTGCGCAGGGCCAGCGCCACCGTTTCTGCCGCGCTCAAGGGTGCCGGCGGCTCCGCTTTGACGGGTTTGTGAGTGCTGGCCATGGCCTCCAGCTTGGTCTGGCTTCCGTCGGCCAGCTGGTACTTGACGGGCCTCCTGCTGCGATCAACGCTCATGAGGCCCAAGCTCACGGCCTGGGTGCAGTAGGTCCAGGTGTGGCGCGGCTCGATCTCGCCTGTCATGTGCGCAGTGATCTCCGTGCAGGTGCAGGGGCCAAGCTTGCTGGCAATCGCCAGCACTTCGCGGAAGCGCTGCCCCAGGGGGCGGCCTGTTGTGTGGGTCATTGGCGGAACTCCCCAAAAAACGATTCCATGCTTTTCCAGCGTTGCTGGGCGCTCTGCGCTGGCCACAGGACCAGCTGCGCGTGCTCTGTCCACAGGAATTGGTCAATGTCGCGCTGCAACTCGCAGAAGGCTGCTTCGTCCATGCTCTCGAAGTCCATGCTCTTTGGCACAGCGTTGGGCTTGCCGTCCAGACCTGGCACGAAGTCGCAGTGGCCGGCGCCCATAAGGAGCCAGGCGCGCAGCTTGCTGGCATCGTCGAAGGCCTCGGTGCGGTCCAGCAGTCGGTTGATCTTCAGGAAGAAGAATTTGTGGTGCTCGGGCGAACGCGGCAGCCAGAACTGGAAGCCCAAGGTTTCGCCGGGCTTAAGGCTGTTCACGGCATTCTTGAAGCGGGCATAGGCCCGGTGCCCAGCAGCATCGGAGCCGCAGAGCTTGCCGTCCTGGCCTTTGGTGATGACGAGGCGGGTCATGCCAGCTCCTGGCGGCCCCAGTGGGCCAGCAGCACGCTCTCGGCGCGGTTGTGGTCTTTGGCGCGGGCAAGCGATGCTGCTGCCTCGGGGTGCTTGGTACGGGCCAGCGCGAGCGACTCGCCCTTTTCCTTGCCCACGCCCAAATCCTTCTTCCACTGGCGCGGCGCCACGTACTGCACCTTGTATTTCAAGCACTCCAGCACCGATTCGATGGCGCCCAGCGAGCGCAGCAGGCTGCCTTGCGTCTGCACAGCATTGTTGGCGCCGCCCATGGTGCCCACTTGCTCGAGCACGACGGTGGGCAGGCCATCTTCAGCCGGGCAGTGCTTGAGCAGCAGCTGGCACAGCGCGCGGCCGTCGATCTTGCGCTTGACCAGCGCTTTGGGGCCGGCGCCAGGTGCAGCCATGGTAGGCAAGTCGAACACCACACGCACGCCGTTGTGGTCGGTGACGGCGATCGCGCCGGTCAAACCTGGGTCAATTCCAATAATGATCATTGGTGGTCGCTCCTATTTTTTAGATGTCGTCGGTGTAGTGGCTGGCCTTGCGGCGGCCGAGATCCGGGGTGCTGAGCGGCTCTGCGCTGTCGGTCCAGTGCTGGTAGGCGCCATCGAAGGCCAGCGGCACGCTGCCAACGCGGCCCTGGCGGTTCTTGGCGAAATCGACTTCGACGACCTTGCCGCCGTGGGCGGAGATGTGATTCAGGCTGAGCAGCATCACAACGTCCGCGTCTTCCTCGATCGCACCCGATTCCTTGAGGTCGGACAGCTGAGGCTTGCCGCCCACGCGGCTCTCGAGGCCACGGTTGAGCTGGCTGAGCGCGATGATCGTGATGCCCAACTGCTTGGCCAAGGCTTTGAGCCCTCTGCTGATCTCCTCGATCTGATGGTGCCGCTTGTCGTTGGTCTTGCGCGACCCGCACAGCTGGATGTAGTCGAGCACCAGCAGCTTGATGCCGTGTTGGCGGACCAGCGCTCGGGCCTTGGCCTGGATGTCGGCCAGCGTCAGGGCCGGCTGGTCGTCCAGGAACAACGGTAGCTTAACCATGCGGTCAATGGCGGCCGTCAGCCGGGCCCAGTCCTGGTCACGCATCTGCCCGGTGATGATGTTGTCCAGGAAGATGCGGCCGGTGTTGGCGCCGATGCGATCCATCAGGTCAGCCTTGGGCATTTCCTGCGACAAAAAGCCCGTGCCCACGCCATCGGCTGCCAGGTTCAGTGCAACCTGCATCGCCAGCGAGGACTTGCCCACTGCGGGCCGGGCGGCCAGGATGATCAGCTTGCCCGGGCGCAAGCCGCCGTTGAGCCGCTTGTCCAGGCCTGGGATGCCGGTGCGAATGCCAGGCTCGATCTCCCCTCGGGAGAGCTGCTCTACGCGCTCGCACAGTGCAGCGGCCATGTCGCCCACGGCCACCGGCGCCTGCCGGCCGCGATTCACCGCCAGCGCCTGCAGCTTGGCCTGGGCCTGATCCAGGCGCTCGGCCGAATCCAGGCCGGGCGTCACGGCCAGCTCGCGCACTTCCCACGCTGCGTCCATCAGCCCGCGACTCATCGAGCGCTCGAGCACCACCTCGGCGTAGCGCTTGACGCTGCTCAGGCTGAACGACACCTGCGAGATGCCGTTGAGGTAGTCCAGCTGGATATCGGCGTGGCCGGCCTCCTGCAGGGCCACCAGCACGCTCACCACGTCCGCCGGCTTGCCGGAGATCACCTGGGTTGCGATGGTCGTGAAGATCTTTGCGTGGCGCGGGTCGTGGAAGTGGCGCGCTTCGAGCGTGTCGCCCACTTCGTCGAACAGGTCGTTGTTGAGCATCAGCGCGCCCAGCACGCTGGTTTCAGCCTCTGGCGACCATGGCGCCACGGTGCCGTCGGCGGCCAAAGCGTCATGCGGTTGCATGGTCGGCCTCCTGCTCCTTGCGCTTGGCCACACGGGCGTCGAGCACCTGCTTGTGCTGCAGGCCTGTCGAGGACCAGCTCACCACCCCGCCCTCACCGGTGAACCACAGCGAAAACCAGCGGTCCTTCACCGAGTTGGCGAAAGTGCCCACCCAGTCCTTGTAGCGCTTGGCTTTGTACTGCGAATCCTCGGTGTAGCGCTCGCGGAACACCACCCAGGCCACCTGCAGCATTTCGTCGCTGATGCCGGCGTCTTGGGCCCAGGTTCGGATCGAGTGATCGTCCGGCACCGGCTTTACGCCCTTCTCGCGGCAGTCGGCCAGGAACTTGGCCAAGGTGGTCTCTTCACGTTTTTGTCGACCAGAGGGGGAAGGTGCTGGCGGTTTCGCCACGCGCCCCTCCTCTGAACGTAGTGAGGAGGAGGTATCTTGTTCTTGCTCCTGTTCTTGTTCTTGGCTTCGTAGGGCCTTAGAAGGGGCTTCCGAAGAGCCGCCATTTCCACGCTTTCGCTCCAAGTGGAAAGCCTGTTGATAGCGGTCGTAGAAAACACCCAGGAATGGGTTGTCAGGCAGCGCGTCGTAGTCTTTCTGGATGCCCTTACAACGCAAGTCAGACGCTTTGAGTTCGCTAGCAATTTGGTAGCTTGCCATCTCGTGAACCCACACGAATTCGGAGTCTTCGTCGTAGGAGCAATAACCTACTTCGACACACTTCTGAAGGCCCTTCATAGCCCCTTCTTGACTTAGGCCAGTTTCGTGAGCCATGTACAAAACAGGCTGCGAGAACAAACCGAGCATGTTGGAGCTGGGTGAGGACATCAGGTACAAGGCCACCACAAGCCCTTCAGGGGACCTTCGAAGGGCCTTAATGGTCTTGCCGTGCCACATCCTTGGCGCAACTTTGGCGTAGTCACGCATGAGGCAAACCCCTCTCAGCAGCCATCTGCGCTTTGCGCTCTGGCGAACGGCTGTTGATCAGCGCATACATGGTCTTGCGGTTGCGCTCAGCGCTCTCGTGGTACAGCGGGTCCTTGGTGAGCTCGAAGTCCACCAGGTCGGCGTGCATCAGCAAGCCCTGAGCCTTGATGCGCAGCTCCATGGCCTGGTCGGCAGGCGTCATGGCGTTGGGCAATTCGTCGAAGCTCACGACCATTGCAGGCAGGTCCTGCTCACCGTCCGGCCCGATGATCCGGATCATTGACATTTGGGCGTTCATGACTGCCCTCCAGCCTGCTCGTAGGCGTCGGCAAAGGCTTCTGCAGCTGCTGTGCCCAAAGGCCAGGGGCATGCTTGCTCGATTGGGGTGCCGGCCGCGCGCGCACGCTGGGCCAGGCTCTGGATGTATTCGAGGCTCACGACTTCAGGCATGGGTGCCTCCTGTGGAATCCGAATCGAGTGGATTGCCCTCGCAGAGCTTGAGCGTCAAAGTAGCGCCATGCCACTTCTGGTTCGCCCACTCGTTCATCACCTCGTTGACAACCGTGCCCCGGTCCGCATTCACGCCTTGGAACGCCTTGCGGTGCTCGGCAGCAGCACTGATCACCTGGAGGGTGGTCTTGGGCACGCTGGCGCGCACGCACTCGAATTTGTCTTTCGACTGGGGCTCAACGAATTCGAGCGGCTTTGCAGCGATCTCCGCGAACGGGTTGTCGCCTGCTGTGTCGCACTGGATCTGGGCTGCCTCCCATTGGCGCTGCGCCCAGTTGGCCAGCACTTCGTTGATCACGCGGCTGCGGCTGCAGTCCGCATCGCTGTAGCGCAGGCGGAAGTGCACTTCGGCGTCGATCATGTTCAGGGTGAACTTGTGCATGTTCACGCGCAGCTCCGAGCGGTCGAGGTTCGGATTTGCTTCTCGGGCGAAGCTGGGCGCTTCGTTGTCTTTGCTCAGTGTCATTTTTGGGTCCTTGATGTGGTCAAGGTTGCTCAGGGGATGGGTGGTGGCCAGGTGGATCAGCGGGCTGAGGACTGGCGGAAGTGGTTGGCGGCGAAGGCCGCGCTACGAGATGGTGTGGAGGAGGTGCCCGCCACCTCCTGGGGCAGAATGGGTGCTCCTACACAACCATCCCCAGGAGGGGCAGACAAAATGGACAACGATGCATTGGCCAGGCTCGCCGCGCTCGAAACAAAGGTGAGCGTCTTAGAGGTGGAGAATTCAGCGCTGCTGTTGACGGTGATGACACTCATCTCGTCTCACCCTGACCAGCGAAAATTGCACCTGCAGCTGGCGGTTGTGCTTGAAAAAGCATTAGGAAACCCGTCGCAATCAATATTGCGCAACCTGTCGCCAGAGCAACTCGAGAACGTAAGGACAGTCGTCGAGACATTCGGTGGTCTTCACCAAGAGCCTCGTTAAGTTGCTCCAACGATTGCTTGTCCCACTTTCTGTTGATGACCTGGGTGGTTGCGCTGACGGCGTTGGAAGCAGTTGCCTCGCATGCAGGCAGCTCATCCAGCTTTGGGAACGCCAGCACTTCAATGCGACTTCCAAGGCTGGCAGGCCGGCTTACGGGCAGCAGGTCTTCCAATCGCTGGAGTTCGTGCAAGCTCACCTTCAATGCGGCATCGCCAACTTCGATCAACGCATGCCCGCTTGGCAGCTTGGTGATGGAGATGGTGCGATCAGCCATGGGCGGGCACCTCCACAGACGCCTTGGCGCCCAGCACCCCGTCAGGCACAGCGATGCCAGTTCGGACGCATGCGGCAATCACGCGATCCACCAGCCGAGCCGGAAGCACGTCTGGCCACTGCGAGATGGCCTGGGGGTTGATACCAATGGCTTTGGCGGCTACGGCCACCGAGCCACCCAACAATTCAATGGCGTCTGCTTTTTTCATTCTTGAATGTTAGCACGCTTACAACCATGCAAGCAAGCACACTAACCATCAATGCAAGTAAGCTCACTTTCGTGAGCACACTTCAAGAACGAATCGCAGAAATCATGGCAACGGCCAATCTGACAGTCGGCCAAATCGCCGAACTGACAGGGGTGTCGTCGTCTGCTGTTACGCAATGGAAAGATGGTCCGACCAAGACCATCAAAGCATCTCCCGCGACAAAGCTTGCCGCGAAGACAGGCTACAGCGCCATCTGGATATCCACCGGTGAAGGCGCCAAGCGTTTGGCGACACAGCATTCGTCAATCTCTTCTGAAGTTGGTGATCGGATCGAACTTCGAGAGATGAGGAAGATACCGGTGGTGGGCGAAGTAAAAGGCGGGGATGACGGATACCTGGAAGAGCTCGAATATCCGGTGGGACACGGCGAGGGCTTTGTGCTCTACCCGACGAACGACCCGAACGCTTATGCAGTTCGAGTGCGCGGAGATTCAATGCATCCGAGATACCGGGCGGGCGAGTTCGTGATCGTTGAGCCAAACATCGAGGCCCAGGAAGGCGATGACGTGGTGGTGGCATGCACCAATGGCAAGAAGATGCTCAAGCAGTTGAACTGGCGACGGGATGGCGAAATCCAGTTGCTGTCGATCAATAACGGATACGGCCCGCTCACTGTCTATGAGCATGAAATTCAAGCGATTCAACTGGTAGCCGGCAGAGCACGACGCAATGCTCTGCAGTTTTAGTCCTGACGCCTTCTGGGGTGCTGCATGAATGAAAAGGATGTCTGCCTAGCAGCTCTACAGCGCCAGGTGCCACACACATTCGAGTCCATGCAGCATCTAATTATGTCCATGGACGACTATGTCAAAAGCATGGGTAAGCGGACCATCTTTGGTAAAGAGAAGGCTCCAGCAGCATATGAGAAGTACCTTCAGCACCTGCAGCGCACCGTCCTTGCGCTACAGAGAGACGGGCAAGTCGCTCCAGGTGCAAGCCCCAACGAGATCATTTTGAAGCTTCGATCAGTCATGGCCCTTTTCAAAAGAGCATTCCCGAACTGGCCCAACGCCTACATGTATTTCGAATGGTCAACGACAGAAGACAAGAGCAATGCGGTCGGGCTGATTACCCTTCTTGTGGGATGAGAGTCCGCGAAGTCGCGTGACCGGTGTGCCGCAACACTGGGTAGTGTCTCGATCATCACCTTCCAAAGCACCGCCGCAAAGGCGGTTTTTTTTCGCCTGCACGCAAAAATGTTAGCTCACTTAAAAATAATTCGTAAGCATGCTTGACTTTGAATGTAAGTACGCTAACAATACACCTCAACGACACCATACAGCACAACAGTTCTGCAGGTGGCGCCACCGGCCAGATGGTCAACCGGCGTCGAAAGATGGGAAGGGGTAGCTGAGGCGCTACATGCGCAGTAAGTGACGACCCCGAGGAGCCATGAAGGTGCTGCCCTTGCACCGCAGAGGATGGGGCATTGTTAGGTCTGGAGCCGAAGAACCGGGGAACTGGGGAAGCGGGAAGAGCTAGACCGAAAACCAAAGCGCTTTCGCACGAGAGCGCTTTGGTTTGCAAGCATCAACGAAATTCACATGCTTGCAAATTGCAGAAATGCAAGCTACATTGCAAGCATCCCAACAACTCACATGCTTGCATATGGCTACCGATAAATCACCTAAGCGCGCCGCTGGCGGAGTAGCAAGAGCGAAGGCTTTAACTCCAGAACAGCGTAAGGCTATTGCGGAAAAGGCGGCCAAAACCCGCTGGGGCGTTTCCACCATCCCTGTAGCTGAGTATGTTGGGGCAATCAAGATTGGGGATGCCGAAATTCAGTGTGCAGTGCTACCTGATGGTCGCCGCCTGCTATCCCAGCGTGGTTTACGAGAGGCTCTTGGGCGTCGCTATGGAGGCAAAGACTTCCGGGCTGAAGCCCAAAATGATGGTGCTGGGAAATTGCCGTTTTATCTGGCTGCAAGTAGCCTAAAACCATTTATTGACAATGAGTTAGCGGTGCTGGTCAATAACATCACGCCATACAGCCATGGCATGGGCGGAGGGATCGCGCAAGGCGTCGAGGCAAGTGCATTACCAAAGATATGCACTGTCTGGCTTAAGGCGCGGGAGGCTGGGGTGCTTACAAAGCCGCAGCGTGAAGTTGCGCAAAAAGCAGAGATCCTTGTTCGCGGTCTAGCCGATGTGGGAATTCTGGCCTTGGTTGACGAAGCTACTGGCTATCAAGAGGTTCGGGCAAGAGACGCGCTGCAGGCATATTTGGAACGATTCATCCGTAAGGAATTGGCAGCCTGGGTAAAGTTGTTTCCCGATGAATTCTTTAGAGAGTTGTACCGCTTGAAAAAATGGCCTTGGAACGGATCAAGTAGGCGCCCGGGAATTGTGGGCCACTATATAAACGATTTGGTATATAGCCGTCTTGGTCCTGGTGTCCTGGAGCAACTGCAAGAAAAGAATCCCGTATTAGAAAATGGGCGACGCCGCAATCGGCACACTCAATGGCTCTCAGAAGATCTTGGTCACCCCGCGTTGTCGCAACATATGTTTGCGTTGATCAGATTTATGAAGGTGGAAGACAGCTGGGACGAATTTAAGCCACGTTTTTATAGGGCATTTCCTCAAAAAGGGGACTCACTCCAACTTGAGTTTTAGTCAGTTATCCGACACAAGAACCCGCCTAGAGCGGGTTTTTTCACGCTCTAGCAATCGGCGCTTCCCTCTGGGCGACATCAGAGGGAATACCAAAGCGCTTTCCCACGAGAGCTTTTTGGTTTTGAAGGGAGAACGTCATGTACGAGAGATGGCCCGCACGAGCCCATCGTGCCCCGGCCTGCAGGGTTAGCAGGACCATCATTTGAGCGGCGGCGTGGTGCGACGGAGACACGCAAAGAGGAATGATCCAGACCTCAGAAATCCAACTGGAAGAAGGTAGGTAGGTGGCCGCAGACCGCTCTACGCCACAGGATGGCGTGAAGTCGAAACACCTTGCAGGAGTAGCGCCCTGCCCGCTCAAATGATGGTGAATGCGCCGAAGAGGCGTGGCACGTTGTAGTTGAACCGGCGCCGGCTGGTACTAGGCCGATACCTTCGGGCTTTGCGGCTGCCATGAAAAATCCCGTGCGGCCCTGACCACCATCAACCCACCCTCCCCGCCCGATACCCCTCGGGCGTTTGAGCCACCCTCACCGGTGGCTCTTTTTTTATCCCCTGAGCGCTGCCCTCCAGTCGGCGCCTTCGCCCGCTACCCAGCGGGCTTTTTTATTTCAGGAGCTTCCACCATGCCAGGTTACTCGGAAGGCGACGTATGCGACCGTGACGGTTGCAGCGGCCAAATTCACATTCGGCCAGTCGAGGGTTGCAGTTGCCACATCAGCCCTCCTTGTAGCGCCTGCACCGCACCGCGAAACTATTGCGACACCTGCGACTGGGAAGAGGAAGACGAACCAGCACCAGTGGTGAAGCCACAGAGCCAAGAAGAGAAAGACTACTGGGCCGGCTGGTGGAAAGAGCAGGATCGGCTGCGCAATTTGCCCTTGGACAACACGAATGTCAGTTGGAGAGACAGGCTGCACTCCAACTGCTCAATGATCAAAGAAGGTGTGTATCCACAGTCGGGAGACGCGGCGGCCGACCGAGCCATGGTGCGCAAGGCGGTGGATGGGACTTTTGGCGGCCGCTTCGAATACTTTGGCGATGGCAAGTTCAAGTTCATCGCCTATACGGATTGAGGAGAAGCCCATGAACGACTTGTCCATTCACCGCGCGCTGGCTCGCGGGCAGCGCCGCTGGGACGGCATGGAGCCAGACGACGACGATCCGCCCGTTTCCATGGCCGTGCACATGGAGCTGGTCGACAAGTTCTTCAAGGTGCGCGACCAACTGGCCCAGTTGCTTGAAGAAGCCCGCGACGGCGGAGAAACGCTTAACCGCATCCGGTGCTGCTCAGGTGATCGCCTGCTGCGCCTTTGCAACGAGATCAAGGGGATTGAAGATGACGACGCGTAATAAACAGGATGGCGGATGCGCCTTCCCTGTCTGGGATGCCACCGCCATGCACCGAATCGGCATGGCGGCAAGCCAGGACATTGCGGATTCAGCTGAACGCGACCGTGAATACATCCGGGCCACTGCGCAAGCCGCACAGGGTATGACGCTTCGCGACCACTTCGCCGGATTGGCTTTGCAGGCACAACTCACTGCTTTCTGGGCGCTGGAAACGCACCACGGATGGTCGGATGATGCAATCGCTCGGGAGGCCTACTCCATGGCCGACGCCATGATCAAAGCGCGGGAGGCCAAATCATGAAGCGCATTCCTTTCCCCGCTGATGTCAGCGACACCACACGGCGCTACCCGCGCACTCTGGAGCAGGCCTTTGGCCCGTACCAGCGGCAGTCAGTGATTGTGCCCATGGGCCCGGCTGTAAGCGGCCAGGCCTCAGCGTCGCTTTCCGCCTTGGTCGTCTGCATCGCCGCAGCAGCGCTGGCCCTGCTGAGCGGCTGCACTGGCGCAGATGCCGGTGAGCAGCCCCAGCCCAAGCACTTGGTCGCCAAGCAGGAGCAGCGCCGGGCCGTCGCAGCGGCACAGCTTTGCGGCCCAGGCCAATCGGCCGTCTGGCACGACAGCACTGAAATGCAATGCATGCGCGAGGTGAACCCTTGAGAACCATTCTTCACGCCTTCCTCTGGAGCGCCATCACGGCGCTTTCTTTTTCTGCGGCTGCCGTGCTTTCAACATCGGCCCGCTTTTTCTGATCCCGCTCACCACCACCAAAACCATGACCACTTCACAATCCAACAACCAGCTGGCACCGCGCCAAAACACGCAGGTCGACTTGTCGCCCCAGACCTTCGAGCAGGCGCTGACCTTTGCGCAGTACCTGTCCGACAGCAACATGGTGCCCAAGGACTTCCAGGGCAAACCAGCCAACTGCTTGATCGCCATGCAGTGGGGCACTGAGCTCGGGATGAAGCCCCTGCAGGCCATCCAGAACATTGCAGTGATCAACGGCCGCCCTGCGCTATGGGGTGATGCAGTCATCGCCCTGGTACTCGCCAGCACGGTGTGCGATTACGTCACCGAAGAGGATGACGGTAACACCGCCATCTGCCGGGTGCGGCGCAAAGGCGGGGAAGAACAGATCCGCTCCTTCAGTACGGAAGATGCGCGCCAGGCAGGGTTGGCCGGAAAGCAAGGCCCGTGGACGCAGTACCCAAAGCGCATGCGCCAACTGCGCGCCCGTGCATTCGCGCTGCGCGATGTCTTTCCCGATGTGCTGCGCGGCATGGCCGTGGCCGAAGAGCTGCAGGACATGGAGACTGCCGCCAAGCCACCAGTCAACAAGCACATGGGGCAGGCCGAAGAGGTCAAGCAGGACTATCCGCAGGCCGACTTCGAAGCCAAGCTCGCCGAATGGAAGAAGCAGCTGGACAAGGGTGTGCCCGCCGAGCGGCTGATCCAGTTCGTGCATTCCAAGAACGCCAGCTACACCCTCACGGAATCGCAGCAAAAAACCTTGGCCGCATACAAGCCGGTGGCTCCTGCTGCCAAGCCTGCAGCGCAGAAGGAGGAAATCACCGACGTGCAACCCAAGAGCACGCCGGCCGCCGACGCGCCTGCTCTCAGCCCCGAAAAGCTACAAGCGGACATGGCAGCCGCCACCGACTTGGAAAAGCTCTACGAGCTGGGCAGCCTGCTTGAAGCCATTCCAGACGAAGCGCAGCGCATGCGCCTGAACGAAGTTTTCGACGCTCGCGTGGCCGAGCTGGAAGGTCAATAAATGGAAGTCGTGAATCTCACACAAGGCACGCCGGCATGGCATGCGCACCGGGCCGCCCACTTCAACGCCAGCGACGCGCCGGCCATGATGGGCTGCAGCAGCTACACCTCGCGCTCGGAGCTGATCCAGCGCCTGGCCACCGGCATCGTGCCGGAGGTGGACGCGGCCACACAGCGCCGCTTTGACGCTGGGCACCAGTTTGAAGAATTGGCCCGGCCTGCTGCTGAGCTGATCGTCGGCGAGGAACTGGCCCCCCTGGTGGGCGTCAACGGCAAGAACAGCGCGAGCTTCGACGGCCTGACCCTGATGGGCGAGACGGCGTGGGAGCACAAGAGCCTGAACGACCGGCTGCGCGATGCAATGACGCCCAGCGCCACGGGCGCCGACCTACCGCTGGAGTACCAAGTGCAGATGGAGCACCAGGCCATGGTCGCCGAAACCGTGGAGCGCACGCTGTTCCTGGCCAGCAAGTGGGTGGTGAACAGAAGCACAGGTGAATGGGAGTGCGAAGAGCAGCGCAGCTGCTGGTATACGCCGAACCCTGAACTGCGCGCCAAGATCGTTGCCGGGTGGGCACAGCTGGAACAAGAGGTCGCCGCCTACCAGCCGGAAGCCGAAGCACCCAAGCCCGCGCCTGAGGCCAAGCTGCGCGACGCCCTGCCGGCGCTGCGCCTGGATGCGAAGGGTGAAATCACCACCAGCAATCTGGATGAATTTAAGGCCGGCGCGCTGGCACGCATCAACAGCATCAACACGGTGCTGGAAACCGACCAGCAGTTTGCTGAGGCGGACGACGATGCCAAGTGGTTGCGCGGTGTTGCTGACGCCATGAAGCAAGCTGGCAAGCGAGTGCGCGCCAACATGCAGAGCGTGGACGAAGCGCTGACGGTGCTCGAGCAGCTGGACAAGATCGCCACGAGCAAGGCGCTCGATCTGGAAAAGCGTGTGAAGTCAGAGAAGGATGCGCGCAAGCAGACGCTGGTGCTGCAGGCCCAGCAGGATCTGGATAGCCATACCGCTGCGCTCAACCAGCGCCTGGGCACCAACTGGCTGCCGCGCCTGGCCGGCGGGTTCGCCGAAGTGATCAAAGGCCTGAAGTCGCTCGACAGCATGCGTGACAAGGTGGCGGTGGCGCTGACTAATGCCAAGGTGGATGCGAACGCACTGGCCGACCAGCTGGAGGCCAACCGCAAGCACCTGGTGCAGGACAGCGGTAACTGGATCACCCTCTTCCCGGACTTCGCCACCGTGGGCGCCAAGGCCTCCGAGGACTTCCAGGCGCTGGCAGCCATGCGGATCGGTCAGCACCAGGCGGCGGAAGCCAAGAAGCTGGAGGCCGAGCGTGAGCGCATCCGAGCGGAGGAAGAAGCCAAGGCAAAACGCGAAGCCGATGCCCGAGCAGCTCAAGAGGCGGCCGAGCGCGAGCGGCAGCTCGATGCCGATCGTGCACGCATCCGCGCCGAAGAGCAGGCAAAGGCCCAAGCCGATGCAGCAGAAGAGCGCAAGCGCATTCAGGACCAGGCCCAAAGCGCCAAGGCGGAGATCACCCAAGCTGCGCAAAACGGCGCGCTGGCCGAGCCTGTGGCCAATGATCTTGCGCACCTGGCCACCAGCAACGCTGCAGAGGCAGTGGCCGGGATCGACGCCAAGCAGGTGATCAATGCAGCCCAAACCAGCGCGGCAGCGCAGGCGGACGAAAGCGTGATCAGCATTGGCAAGATCAACGCAACCTTGAAGGCCGGCGGCATCGATGTGCTGGTGAATGCCGGCACGCTCGACAGCCTGGGCATCAGCTACCGCAAGGAGCGCGGCTCCATCTTGATGCCTGAACCCAGCTTCCCACGCCTGTGCCTGGCCTTGGCCATGCGCCTGCAGAAGATGGCCAACGAATACACGCATCAAACCGTGTGACCACGCCGGTCCAGTGCCGGCCCCTCCCCGCGCAGCCCCACAACAGGCTGCGCTTTTTTCATCCCGACAAGGAAACCACCGTGAACAAGTCCGAACTGATCGAACACATCGCCGACAACGCCAAGCTCACCAAAGCAGAAGCCGGCCGCGCCCTCCACGCCGTGACAGCAGCCATAACCGACACGCTGCGCAGTGGCCACTCGCTGCAGATCATGGGTTTTGGCACCTTCGAAGTGGTGCGCCGCGCCGGCCGCCCAGGTCGCAATCCGCGCACAGGCGAATCGGTGCGCATCGAAGAATCCAAGGCCCCCAAGTTCCGCCCCGGCAAGGAGTTGAAGGCGGCGGTGAACTGACCGCCACGAACTGAGCACCAGCCGCCCGCCTCGCGCGGGCATTTTTTCGCCCACTGAGACCCAAAAGAATGACCCTTGCACTCGCCTATGACACGGAGACGACTGGTCTTCCTCTGTTCAAAGAACCCAGCGAACACCCCGATCAACCCCACATCGTGCAGCTGGGCGCCATCCTGGTTGACCTGAACACCCGGGCCACCATTGCCAGCATGGACGTGATCATCCGCCCAGATGGCTGGACGATTCCTAACGAGGTAGCCCAGGTGCACGGCATCACCACCGAGCGCGCGCTTGCCGTCGGCATTCCTGAGCGCACAGCGCTCGAGATGTTCATGACCTTGTGGGATGGCCGCCTGCTGCTGGGCCACAACGAGAGTTTCGATCGCCGCATCTTGCGGATCGCCCAGCATCGCTTCCCCGCCAGCGTCTGCGATGCTCAGCGCGACAACTGGAAGGCTGCCACAAGCCACTGCACGCAGCTGCTGTCCACGCCTATCCTGCAGCTGCCGCCCACGGAAAAGATGAAGGCAGCGCGCCGCTTCCACCACAAGAGCGCCAACCTCCGCGAGGCCTACGAGCACTTCATGGGCAAGCCGCTGGTGGACGCGCACAGCGCCATGGCCGACTGCCGGGCAGCGCTCGATGTGTTCTTCGCCATCCAGGATCTGAAAGCAGCTCAGGCTGCTTGAAGCCCCTTAACTTCAAAGGAGCACCATGCCCTTCCATCTCTCAGAACCTACCAAGGTCACGATCACCAACGCTAACCCCCGCCGCGAGCTGCATGGCGAAGAAAAGGTCCGCGCGATCGACATTGCTTTCGTGATCACCGGGTCGAACGACTTGCTGGACCTGCTCGAACCAGGCCTGCGTGAGCACCACTTCTGCAACAAGGCGGCCCAGGCCGGCCAGGTGGAGCTGCCAGATATTGCAATCCCGCTGCCGAACATCCGCCACCCTCAGCTGCCCCTGGCCTACCACTATGCGAAGGGCCAAAAGTGGCGCGGCTATCGCTTCATCTGGGACTGGGGCACCGAAGGCGAACACGTTGACTTCTTGGACGCGGTGCTGTGCGGCCTGCAATATGAACTGGTGGAAGGCGGCAGCGTCACCATCAAGGGCACCATCCAGTACAACGGCGAAGAGCTGCAGGACAACGACCGCTACGGCGAACTGTCCGGGCTGGCCTCTGAAGGCGAAATCTACATCAAGCTGTTGGCACCGGCCGAAGTCATGCTGGCCAAGAAGGGCTACCGCGCTGGCAAGCCTGACACGCCATCGTCTGGCAACGACAGTGACGACGGTGGCCAGCAGGATCTGGACGGGCTCGATTCCGATGGCGACGGATTGACACCGGAGAAAGCGTTTGCCAACTCTCTGGATGATGACTCGCCGATCTGATCTTTGTGCAAGCAAGGGGCCGGGCCGGCCTCGTGCCCTGCTCTATCAGCCCAGCGGCACCCGCGTCCCGTCCTTGGCGATCAGTGCGTTGCTGTCGCCCAGCACTAACTTGACACCCAACAGCGTTGGCACCTTTTCAGTCGAGGGCGGGCTACCCAACCCCTTGCGCACGATGTTGCGAGTCTCGATGAAGTCTTTCAGAGAGACGCCATCAAGCTCGATGCACTGAGGGTAGGCGTTGTCATGTTGGGACCAGTGCGCTCGAATGGCGTTGGTCATTGAATCGAAAAGCGTCATAGCGCCAAGTCTACCGCCCCCAGTGGGCCCCTATTCACAGCCCGCCCTGAGCGGGCATTTCCATTTCTGGAGCCCAACATGGCTGAAAACAACTCTTCCGCTCCCCTCAAGACTGCCCTCCCCACTGATGTTGAAGCTTTCGAGCACTTCGTCAGCGATTGCGATGGCGCAGGCATTCAATATGACGGCCCGAGCTATGAACAAGGTTTCCTGTCTGGGAAGGTCGTCGGTATGGACGCTGCCCAGGCAGTGGCAGCACAGGCGCCCACTGGCAACTGGATCAATGCCGATGATGTGTCCCGCTTGGTGCGCGATCTGGATGTTGCGCTTCATGGCGAAGATGGAGCGGCGTCACAGGCCGCCTTGTGTGATGTGGTTGGCCTGGTAAAGGAAGCTGCGCGCAAGCTTGGGCGCCCTGTTTTGGCAGCACAGGCAGCGCCCGCAGCAGTGGCCTACTGCGACGGATTTATGGAGGCTATCAATGAAATGGATGGCCTGTATGAAACAGAACCGCTGGCCACCCCAGCACTTCCAGCTACCGAGGATTCATCGGCAGGTGACCTGGCAGCGGCGGCGCCCCCCGACGACGCGACGTTAGTTCACGACTATGGAGAAATGTCCCGCGCCGCACTAGAACGCCACGCCGCACGATTAGCACAGGCGATTGAAGATGATGCACCACGTAAATTTTGGAGGCGCCATGCGTTTGCTCCCCTTCATGCGCCATCGTGCCTCTGCTGTGGCCTGCCGCCAGAATCCGTCGCCATCCAACATTTGGAGCTGCCAAGCGTAATTGTTTGCGGGCGGTGTCGGGCCGCGGTTGCAGAAGCAGCACACCAGGCAGAGGTGCAGGCCGAGCCGGTGGCGCTACAGATGTGCAGCGAGCTCAAGCCGCGCTCGGAATCTGAAAAGGCCGCATACCTTGCCGGTGTGGCTGATGGTCGCATGTACGCAGAACGCGATGCCAACACAGCACCCCAGGCCCAGCCCGCTGATGCGCTGGATGCGGCCGCACGCGATGTGTTGGACGAACGGCGCCGGCAGGTAGAAGTTGAAGGCTTCACCTTCTCCCATGATGACAGCTACACCGACGGCGAGTTGGCCCAAGCGGCGGCCTGCTACGCAGCGAGCTCACAAAGCCGGGACATTTCCTACATGTCACACCTTTGGCCCTGGCCCAACCATGCATGGAAGCCCAGCACCACCCGGAACGATCTTCTCAAAGCTGGTGCATTGATCCTCGCTGAACTGGAGCGCATCTACCGCGCTCGCGCCGCCATGGCTGCAGCCCAGGAAGGCGGCAATGCCGCAAAGGAGGCGTGATGCGACCACGCATGGAAATAGGCGGCCGATACAACTGGCGCAACCAGCCTGAGCGGCTGATTTATCTGGGCAAGAACTGGAGCGGTAACGGGTTCTGGCATCAGTTTTCCTTGGTAGAAGATCCTGAAACCGTCTGGTGCGAGGTGCTCGACAGCGATCTGGAAAACTTCGAGGAGACGCTCACGCTCTCACCCACGCCCTCGCCCGTTTGCAAGGCGCAACCCGCCCAGCGCATCTCGCCACGCCAAGAACGCAAGCAACGCAAGGCGGCAAAGCGCGCCCAGCAGAGGGAGGGCCAGTGATGGGC
>NZ_KE148673.1:0-18461 GCF_000410635.1 Comamonas sp. B-9 | reverse complement strand
CCCAGCAGAGGGAGGGCCAGTGAGGGGGGAGCCATACAAGAATTGGTATCGCGCCAAAAGTGATACCAGAAACCCGTGTGCCGTCTGCGGCTGGTCAGAGCATATGGCCACCCACCAGCCTGCAGCAAATGGACCACGTAAGGGCGAGTACTGCGGCCACAAGTACCAGCCCGCCCAAGTCCAACCCAGGGAGGGCCAGCCCAATGCCTGACATCTGGCTGCTCGTGTTCATCTCCAGAGGGCTGATCGGTGCCGCTAGCGACGCCATGACGCTGGAGCAGTGCGAGGCTCGGGCCCGCGACCTGGCCCCTGACCTCTCCCATGTGGTGTGCATCAACACCCACGACCCATCTTGCCGGATCTACCGGGACCGATCTACCAACCTCGCCCAGTGGCAGCAGGAGCTTGAACAGCGCTGCCGGCGGCGGTCCCAACCACAGAAGGAAAGCAACCAATGATCCCAGTTGAACACGAAGACGTGGAGGACCTGAAGAAGTGGGGCATGGGCCTTTCTCAGATGCTGGAGTCCTGCGCACTTTGCAACACCCCCACCCGCTACTGGCATACCAATAGCAACACGCCTTGCTGCCAGTCTTGTGCTCAGACGCACACAGTCGATCAGCTGAGGGAGACGCGGGCTTACTTCCCATTCGCGAAGGCAGCCCAGGCCAAGAAGGAGGATTGAGATGGATAAGACACAGCAACTGCAAACACGCGAATTTCGCTCGAATCTGGCGTCCCAATGCCAAGGAGCTGCGCGCAACCTCTCTTACAACAGCAAGCCCCAAGAAGGCACCGCAAAGCACCTGCTGCTGGAGGCGAGCCATGCTCTTGATGGGGCAGCCGTTCGTGTCCACAAAAAGGCTGATGGCCTTTTGCTGGTGAATGCGCGCGGCAAGGCCCGGTTTATGACATGGCGCGAGCGCATCGCTTACTGGGTTCTGGGTGGAGCTACAGAGATCCAACCATGACAAACCAGCCCGCCCCCAAGGAAGCACCATGACGCAGGACACCAACATTCGCCTATTCCCTGGAGCAGAAATCCCAGAGCAGACGCTGTCCGTGGAGAAAAAGCATCTTGGCTTCTGCCAGCACGAAAAGATAACGCTGGATTCACACAACCGGACCGTGCGCTGTGTCGCGTGCGATCAGGTGTTTGACCCGTTCAACTTCCTGCTGAACGAGGTGGCGCGGCTGCAGGATGCCTGGGAGCGACACCGGATGGTTCGCCAGGATCTGAGCGACTTGATTGACCGGGTGGACGCCTTGAAAAAGGAAGAGGCCCGCTTGAAAGCTCGGATCAAGACTGCCAAAGCGAAGGTAGAACCCGCATTCAGCGTGAGGAGCCGCGAACCATGACCGACGGAATAGGAGCGACCAATGGCTAAAGCCACCACCAAGCTTGCACGACGACAGCCAACCCACAGCCGCGCCATGAAAAACGGCATCTACCGCAAGGCCTCGCCCATCGAGGCCTTGATGGTGCGCCAGAGCTTGCAGGCCGATGTGGTCAACCTGGGCTTGCACTGCATGATGACCGACCACGGCAGCGAGCAGCCCGAGATGCTGGCCAGCCTTGCCTATCTGATCGGGATCGGCGCTGAGATTGCGCGAGCCATACCTGTGGCCGGCAACAACCGACCCGGCCTGCACCAGGCGCTGGCCGCCGTGGTAGACATGGCAGTGGATGGCCACCGCTGGGACTCAAGCTGGGGAGCGCAGCTCTCGCATGCCGTTGAGATCAGCATCGACCTATTCTGCAGCTATCGAAACCTGGGCCGCCGCTTTGAGCCGGGCGCCCGCCTGCTCTCGAACGAGGTCAAGGCCGGCACCGTGGGCACAGATGCGATCAGGCCTGTGGAGCTTCCAGGCGAGGCCCTTCAATGAGCCGATCAATAGCAATGAGCAGACGGGCGCGCCAGCGCGGCGATAAACGCGACCGCTGGAAAGAGCCCACAGATCAACCCGAGCCCGCACACAGCGGGCCTTTTTAATGGAGAGTACGGCCATGTCTACCCTCTTTCTGAACGAAGCCGAGCTGGCTGTGTTGACCGGCCGGAAATACAAGACGCGCCAGATTGAATGGCTGCGCACCTCTGGGATTCCATTTCGCGTGAACGCGCGTGGCCAAGCCATCGTCACCCGGGGCGCTGTTGAAGGCCGGAAGCCAGAAGCCGAGCCGACCGCAATAGAACCATTGCGGTGGACGCCGCGCGTGGTGGGGGCTAGGTGAGATGGGACGCAAACCAAGCCGCTGGACAAATCTTCCTCCAGGGATGCGCGCCAGAGAGCGCGGCAAGAAAGTGCACTACTACCTGGACACCGGCCAAAAACCACGGCGGGAGATCCCCTTGGGATCCGACTACGTGTTGGCCGTCCAAAAATGGAGTGAGCTGACAGCCGCCAAAAAGCCGCGCGCTGCCCAGCGCACCTTCCTGGATATCGTGCCTGTATATCGAGCCAAAGCATTGCCACTTAAGGCTCCGCGCACAAGAGCGGATAACGAAAAGGAGCTTATTTGGCTTCTGAAATTTTTCGGCGATCCACCGGCCCCGCTGGACGACATCGAGCCCGTGCACATCCGCCAATACATGGATTGGCGGATTCAAGAAGCGCGCAAGGTGGCTCAGGAAGAAAACAAGGAGCGCTCAGCAAAGGGGCTGAAGGCATTGGCGATCCCGCCAAACTTCGGCCATGTGCGCGCAAACCGCGAGAAGTCGCTGTTCTCTCACATGTGGAATTTCGCCCGCAGAGAGGGCATCACCAAGCAGCCAAACCCATGCGCTGGAATTGAGAAGTTCAAAGAAAAGGGGCGCGATACCGTCATTGGCGACGCCCTGCTGGACAGAATCATGCCCTTCGCAGCTCAGCCGTTGCGGTTCGCGATACGCCTGGCCAAGCTCACCGGTCAGCGGCCGGCCGATGTGCTGCGCATGAGCGAAAACAATGTGGTCGGCAGCATTCTCCATGTCAAGCAAGGGAAGACATACACCAAGCTACGCATCGAGATTATCGAAGGACTGGCGGTTCTCATGGATGAGATCCGGGCTTACAAGCAGTCCGTTCTGTCCCGATCCCATCACTTGCTCGTGAACGAAAAGGGGGAAACACTGACCACGTACATGCTGCGCGTCCGCTTCGATGATGCCCGTGAAGCCGCAAAGATTCCCAAAGCAGAATTTCAGTTCCGTGACCTGCGCGCTACGGCCGCCACGACCCTGGATGACAGCTCTGGCATCAGGGACGCGCAGGCATTGCTCGGCCACACGACCGAGTCCATGACTGCGAAATACATCCGCCACAAGGTCGGCAAGAAAGTGAAGCCCGCCGGATAATTGCGGAACAGCACCTAAAATTGCGGAACAGCTACAAAGAAAAAAGCCCCTGCGCTATTCGCACAGGGGCTTGATTTCTTTAAATTTTATATGGTGGGGCCTGCGAGATTCGAACTCGCGACCAACGGATTAAAAGTCCGCTGCTCTACCGACTGAGCTAAAGACCCGCCGCGTTTGCTTGACAAATTCTTAAGAACTGGTCTTGCTCACAACAGACTTAGATTATAGCGTAGGTTTTTTGTCATTTTGGGGAATGCGCCAATTTTTCCAAAATCCAGCTGGCTGCGCACATGCCGAAGGTCGCCGTCACTGCCACCGACGAGCCATAGCCACGGCAGTTCAGCGAGCCATCACCATCGACCGCGCAAGAGGGATCAGGGCCGGCAACAGCCTCCTGGCTATAGATGCAGGCCACATGAATCTTCTTGCCATCCTTGGGGGCACCATATTCTTTGCGCAGACGGTAGCGCACCTGGGCCAGCAAGGGGTCGTGCGTGGTCTGCGACAGGTCAGCCTGCTCCACTTTCCAGGCCAGGCGTTTGCCACCCGCAGCACCGATGCAGACAAAAGGCCGCTGGTTGCGCCGCCCCCAGTTGGCCATCGCGGCCTTGGCACGCACCTGGTCACAGGCGTCGACAAAGCCGTCAACGCCATCCAGCAACGCGGCGCAGTTCTCGGCAGTGAGAAAGTCTTCCACCACCTCGACTTCACAATGGGGATTGATCTGGCGGATGCGGTCGCGCATCGCGTCGACCTTGGCCATGCCAATGGTGTCGGTCAATGCATGGATCTGGCGGTTGATATTGGACTCGGCCACATTGTCCAGATCGATCAGGCGCAGGCGGGCAACGCCACTGCGGGCCAGCGCCTCGGCAGTCCAGGAGCCCACGCCCCCGATGCCGATGACTGCAATACAGCTTGCGCGCATTTGCGCGGCAGGCGCTACGCCAAACAGGCGGTCCAGGCCGCCAAAGCGCCTTTGTGTGTCAACGTCCGCCTCGGCGTCCTGCCGATCGGGCGCCGATGGAGACGGTGCACTCATATCACTTCAGCTTGGAGAGGCGCTCTTTGGCGGCCGCTGCCGCATCGCTTTGCGGGTAGGCAGCAATCAGGTCTTCCAAGGTCTTGCGGGCGGCCTTGGTGTCCTTGAGCTCGATCTGGCAGTTGGCAATGGACAGTGCCGAATCAGGCGCGCGCATATGCTCGGGCGCCTGGGCCAGGATCAGCTTGAAATTATCGATGGCGGGCTTGTAGTCGCGGGTGGCGTAGTACGCATTGCCCAGCCAAAAACGTGCCGATGGCACATAGCCACTCTTGGGGTAGCGCTGGATGAAGCTGCTGAACACGCCGGCTGCATCGGCAAACTTGCCGGTGCGAAACACGCCAAGCGCGGCTTCAAAGTCACGCTTTTCGGCAGGATCGGCTTTGAACTCCTGCCCATCTACGGTGACCGAAACGGGTTCAAACTGCTGGAGCCGGGCTTCAACGCCCTTGGCCAAATCAGTCTGACCGCGCTTCAGATCGGCAACCTCACGTCGCAGCGTCTCGTTTTCACCGCGCAACTTGTTCATCTCGCCACGCATGGATTCAATCTGCGATTGAAAATCCAGCAGGCTGCGACGCACTTGCGAGGTGTCCTCACCATTTTGGTTGTTGCCTTGCGTCAGCTGATCGACACGCTGGCGCAGTTCAATGATGGCGCGACGCGCGTCGCCATCTTCAAACAAAGCGGCTTGGGAGGTGCTTGCACAGGCCATCAAGGCGGCCAGTGCAATCCAACGGGGAGTACTGCGAGTGAGGTTCATGGAGCCCTATTAACGGTAGTTCAGTTCAACGCGGCGGTTTTGGGCGTGCGCGTCTTCCGAGTTACCTTCAGCAGCCAGCTTTTCCTTGCCGAAAGACACGGCTTCGAGTTGGCTGTCGCTCACGCCCAGCACGTTCAGCGAACGGCGCACGGCTTCAGCACGCTTTTGGCCCAGGGCCAGGTTGTACTCACGGCCACCGCGGTTGTCGGTGTTGCCTTCGAGCATGACCTTGCGCGATGGGTTGGCCTTCAGGAAGCGTGCGTGTGCATCCAGCATCGATTGCGCATCGGGCTTGACCGAGTAGCTGTCGAAGTCAAAGTACACAATGCGTGCAACACCGACAGGGCCTTGGCCGTTGGCTGCGCTGTTGTTCAGGTCCACACCTGGAACGGTGCTTTGGCCCACGCCACCAGCCCCTGCGCCATTACCGGCAGTCGCAGCACCCTTGTCTTCCACAGGTGCGTTATCCAGCGGAGGCGCAGAGCTGCAACCAGCCAACACGGCAGCGGCCACCAGGGCCAGCGAAGCTTTCTTCAATGACAACATGTAAAACTCTCCGAAACGAATTTCTCGTATAAAAATAATTGACTCGCCAAAAACCAATCCTAGGGCTGGTATGGGCCCCAATCGGGCTCCCGTATGTCTCCGCTCTGCCCTGCCAGTCGTGCCTTGATCTTGCCGTCCAGCGTTGTGGTCATGAGGGCTTCACGACCGCCTTCGCGGGTTGCATAGACGATGAGTCGGCTGTTCGGAGCAAAACTGGGGCTTTCATCGCTCGTGGTGTCGGTCACCGACGACACGGTGCTGGAAGCCAGATCCATCACCTGCAATTTATATCCACCACCGGCGCGGGTGATGTAAGCAAGTGTCTTGCCATCAGGACTGATGGAAGGTGAAATGTTGTAGGACCCGCTGAACGTCACACGTTCTGCGCTGCCGCCTTGGGCGCCCACGCGGTAGATCTGCGGCGCACCGCCACGATCGCTGACGAAGTAGATATAGCGGCCATCCTTGGAATACGTGGGCTCGGTGTCGATGCCACTGCTTTGCATCAGACGGCGAGGCTCACCACCACTCGACGGAATGGTGTAGAGCTGCGAGCCGCCATCACGGCTCAAGGTCACCGCCAAGGTGCTGCCATCGGGTGACCAGGCCGGCGCACTGTTGGAGCCCCGGAAATTGGCGATCAGGCGGCGGCGGCCGGACGAGACCTCGTGCACATAGACCACGGGCTTGCGCGACTCGAAGGACACATAGGCCAGTTGCGTGCCGGCAGGCGACCAGGTGGGCGAGATGATGGGCTCGGGGCTGGCCAGTGCCGACTGGGCATTCTCGCCGTCCGAATCGGCCACCCACAAGGTGTAGCGGGGGCCGGCCTTGGTCACGTAAGCGATACGGGTCGAGAACACGCCCTTTTCGCCTGTGATTTTTTCGTAGATGTAGTCCGAGATCTTGTGCGCGACCAAGCGCAGATCGGCCTGCGGCACGCTGTAGCTTTGACCGCCCATGTCGGCGCCCTTGACGGCATCCCACAAGCGAAAGCGCACATCAAAGCCATTCGCGCCACGGCTCACACTGCCCACCGACAGGTACTCGGCACCGGCGGCCGACCACTTGGCCACATCGGGGCGCGAGCTCTCGTCCAGCTGCTCGCCCGATGCATCGACGGGCTTGAAGAGACCGCTGCGGATCAGATCGGCCTGCACGATGGCAGAGATCTTTTGCGGCGACGCATCTTCGCCCCGAAACTTGGGCAAGGCAATGGGGATTTGCTTGATACCAACGCCACTGATCTCAACCCGGAACTGCGCCAGGGCGGGGACTGCAGGGGCTGCGAGCGCAACACCCAGTACGTGACGACGATGGAATAGCGGCTTGGCCGCCTCCGAGATGAGAGATGGGAAGCGTGTTTTAGTCATTACCGACCATCATAAATGCGCTATGCATGACAAGCCTTGAAGGCTGCAGGATGTTACACACCCCACAAATTCTTTATTATCGTCCAACGTCGACAGCCGTGCATTTTAGAATCACCTCTACATGTCCACAACTGAAAAACCATCTTCTGCACGTGCATCTGAGGCATCTGCCAGCACCGAGGGCTCCAAACCCGCTGGCAGCGTTGCGCAGATGCCACTGCGCGCACGCCTGTCGCGCCTAGCGCCCTACTTTGGCTACCAACGCTGGACCTGGGTGCTCGCCATTCTCGCGACCATCGTTGTAGCCGGTACCGAGCCCGCCATCCCGGCGCTGCTCAAGCCCTTGCTGGACCAGGGCTTTACCGGCGGCACCTTGCCGCTGTGGGCCGTGCCGGTGACCATCGTCGGCGTCTTTTTCATCCGCGGCCTGGCGCAGTTCATCAACCAATATGCGCTGGCACGCATCGCCAATGACGGCATGATGCGCCTGCGCGAGAACCTCTTTGGCCGGGTGCTCGATGCGCACCTGGGGCTCTTTACCAAGCAGTCGGCCAGTGCGCTGTCCAACACCGTGGTGTATGAGGTGCAAAACGGCTCCACCCTGATCGTGCAGGCCTTGCTGATGCTCTCGCGCGATGGCTTCACCGTTATTGCGCTGTTGATGTATTTGCTCTACCTCAACTGGCAGCTGACTCTCATCGTCGCCGTGCTGCTGCCCAGCGTGTCGTGGATCATGAAAAAGCTCTCCAAGCGCCTCTACCACATCACCAAGGCCAGCCAGCAAGCCACCGATGAGCTGGCCTATGTGGTCGAAGAAAACGTGCTCGCGCACCGCATGGTGCGCATCCACGCTGCCCAGGCCAGCCAGTCGGGCCGCTTCCAGATTCTGAGCCGCAAGCTGCGCCAGCTGGCCATCAAGGCCACCATCGCATCGGCGGCGATGACGCCGCTCACCCAGCTGCTGGCCGCTGTTGCACTGTCGGCGGTGATCTGCATTGCGCTGTGGCAAAGCCGCACCACCGGCATCAATGCCAAGGATGTGACCGTTGGCGGCTTTGTGGCCTTTATCTCGGCAATGCTGATGCTGATTGCCCCGATCCGCCGCCTGGCCGATGTGGCCAATCCGCTCACCCGTGGCGTTGCCGCGCTGGAGCGCGGCCTGGGCCTGCTCGAAGAAATCCCGCCCGAACAAGGCGGTGGCTACAAGACCGCGCAAGCGCGTGGCGCCATCGCGCTGCAGGATGTCAGCGTGACCTTTGGCGAAGACAAGGCCCCGGCGCTGCGCCACCTGAGCCTGACCATCCACCCCGGTGAAGTGGTGGCGCTGGTGGGCCCCTCGGGCGCTGGCAAGACCACGCTGGTCAACCTGCTGCCGCGATTCATCGAACCCAGCGACGGCCAGATCAGCATCGATGGTGTGGCCCTGGCCGATTGGGACCTGCACAGCCTGCGCAGCCAGTTTGCGATGGTGAGCCAGGATGTGGTGATGTTCAACGACACCATCGCTGCCAACGTGGCGCTGGGCCAGGATATCGATGAAAAGCGCCTGCTCGAATGCCTGGCTGCCGCCAACCTGCAGGACTTTGTCGAGCGCCAGCCCCAAGGCATCCACAGCATCGTCGGCCACAATGCCAACCAGCTGTCTGGCGGCCAGCGCCAGCGCCTGGCGATTGCCCGGGCGCTGTACAAAGACGCGCCGATCCTGATCCTCGATGAAGCGACCTCGGCGCTCGATACCGAATCCGAGCGCCTGGTGCAAGAAGCCCTCTCGCGCCTGATGCAGGGCCGCACCACCTTGGTCATCGCCCACCGTTTGTCCACCATCGAACATGCCGACCGCGTGGTGGTGATGGAGCGCGGCCAGGTGGTCGAGCAAGGCACGCACCAGCAGCTGATCGACTTGGGCGGCCTGTACGCACGCCTGCAATCTCGCCCGCACTAGACAAGCAAGGCCACCAAGGCATCCCCGCGCAACCCCAACATCTGCTTACCGCGCCAAACCACAGCGGCGGTTGGCAGCTGTGGACTATCGCCGCTAGCATGCGGATAGGCGGCCATCCCGGCCGCTGCCCGAGGAGGCTGCATGCGTGTCCCTATCCATCCCTGGTGGCGCCAGCTCTGGCTGGCCGCCCTGCTTTGCTGCGGGGCTGTGCTGGCACAGGCCAACAAGCCACCCGCGCTGTGGCTTGCGCAAAAATACCCCGGCGGCCTGGATCTGCAGCAGTACTGGGTGAGCGAGAAATACGACGGCGTGCGCGGCTACTGGGATGGCCAAGCGCTCTCGACACGCCAAGGCACCGCCATCAACGCACCCGCCTGGTACACCGCCGGCTGGCCCGCCACGCCGATGGAAGGCGAGCTATGGGCCGGGCGCGGCCAGTTTGCCCGCGCGCAATCCATCACCAGCAAAGCCACACCCGAAGATACCGACTGGCAGGGCCTGCGCTTTATGGTGTTTGACGCACCCGCAGCACCAGGCAGTTTTAATGAGCGCCTGCCAGCCATTGCGCAGTTTGTGGCTGCCGTGCAGCAACCCTGGGTACAGGCTGCACCGCAGTGGCAAGAGACCGACGAGGCCCGGCTGATGGCCCAGATGCAGCGCATTGTGCGCGAAGGGGGTGAAGGGCTGATGCTGCACAGGGCCAGCGCCGTCTACCGCAGTGGGCGCAGCGGCGATGTGCTCAAGCTCAAACCGCATGAGGATGCCGAGGCCCAGGTGATGGGCTATGCACCCGGGCGCGGCAAATACGAAGGCATGACCGGCGCCTTGCTGGTCCGCACGGTCGATGGCATTGACTTCAAGCTCGGCAGTGGATTGAGCGATGCGCAGCGCCGCGATCCACCTGCCATTGGCAGCTGGGGGACCTACCGCTACCGCGGCCTGCACGACAGCGGTATACCGCGCTTTGCCACCTTCTGGCGCGTGCGGGAAGAAGGCATGCCGCCCTCCCCAACTGCCGAAGTGGCAAGCACGCCATGAGCCATGAGCGATGAACGGGCATAAAAAAAGCAGCGCATGGGCGCTGCTTTTGAGCTAAAGAGAGCGTGACGCAGAGGACTCAACATCCCCCGCCACTCCTCACCTGCCCGGTCAGACCTTGGGCGAACGCGGCTTGGCCACGCGGCGTGGCTTGGGCGCTGCCTGCGGGGTCTTGGCCACGGGCGACACAACACCTTCGCTGGCATCACCCATGGGCTTTTCTGCCTTGAGCGATTTCTTCATCGCAGCGGTGCTGCGCTTTTTGGCCGACGAGGCGGGCGCCTTGCCTTCCAGCATGGGGCTGCGCTTCTTGGACGAAGCCACCGGCGCAGAGACCACCTGGGTTTGCACGGCCTGGTCGCTGGCGTCCAGCGCCACGCAATCGGCGTAGTAACGAACTTCGCCGCTTTCTTCGTCCACCAGCTCCACCAGGCCGTGGATATCGGTCTCGAAGCCTGGGCAGAGCTTGGAGAACTCACGCGCGAACATGAGGTAGTCCACGATCTTCTTGTTGAAGACTTCGCCAGGGATCAACAGCGGAATGCCGGGTGGGTATGGCGTGACCAGACCCACGGTAACACGGCCTTCCAGATGGTCGATCTCGACACGCTCGGTCTTGCGGCGCGCGATGTGCGCAAACGCGTCCGATGGCTTCATCGCCGGCGTCAGGTCCGACAGGTACATCTCCGTGGTCAGACGGGCGATGTCGTACTTGGCGTAGAGCTGGTGCACATGCTGGCACAGGTCCTTGAGGCCCATGCGTTCGTAGCGCTTGTGCTGCTGGCAGAACTCGGGAAGGATGCGCCACATCGGCTGGTTCTTCTCGTAGTCGTCCTTGAACTGCTGCAGCGCCGTCAGCATGGTGTTCCAGCGGCCCTTGGTAATGCCGATGGTGAACATGATGAAGAACGAGTACAGGCCCGTCTTCTCGACCACCACACCGTGCTCGGCCAGGTACTTGGTGACGATGGACGCGGGGATGCCGGTCTCGTCAAAGTCACCGTCCAGGTCCAGGCCCGGCGTCACGATGGTGGACTTGATCGGGTCCAGCATGTTGAAGCCATCGGCCAGATCGCCAAAGCCGTGCCAGTTGTCGAACTCCTTGCCGTTCTTGCCCTTGGTCTTGCGCGATGCGTCCGGGCCACGAATGATCCAGTCCTGGGCCGAGCCCACGCCTTCGTCGGCCAGGGCTTCTGGGCCCCAGACCTGGAACCACCATTCGTCCTCACCAAACTCATCATCGACCTTGCGCATCGCACGGCGGAAGTCCAGCGCTTCGAGAATCGACTCTTCCACCAGCGCGGTGCCACCGGGCGGCTCCATCATCGCAGCGGCCACGTCGCAGCTGGCGATGATGCTGTACTGCGGGCTGGTCGAGGTGTGCATCAGGTACGCCTCGTTGAACAGGTTGAAGTCCAGCTTTTGCGTCTGGCTGTCCTGCACCAACACGTGCGATGCCTGGCTGATACCGGCCAGCAGCTTGTGGATGGACTGGGTCGCGTACACCACCGAGTGTTTCGGGCGCGCGCGCTTCTTGCCCATGGCGTGGTAGCTGCCATAGAAGGGGTGGAAGGCCGCATGCGGCAACCAGGCCTCGTCAAAGTGCAGGTTGTCCACGTAGCCATCGAGCTTTTGCTTGATGGTCTCGGTGTTGTAGAGCACGCCGTCGTAGGTCGATTGCGTCAGCGTCAGCACACGAGGCTTGACGGCCTTTGGATCGACACCCTTGAGCAGCGGGTTGGCAGCGATCTTGGCCTCGATGGTCTTGGGCGAGAACTCGCTCTCATGGATCGGGCCGATGATGCCGAAATGGTTGCGCGTGGGCTTCAAGAACACCGGAATCGCACCCGTCATGATGATGGAGTGCAGGATGGACTTGTGGCAGTTGCGGTCCACCACCACCACATCGCCCGGCGCCACCGTGTGGTGCCAAACCATCTTGTTCGAGGTCGAGGTACCGTTGGTCACAAAAAAGCAGTGGTCGGCATTGAAGATGCGCGCCGCATTGCGCTCGCTCTCGCCAATCGCGCCGTTGTGGTCCAGCAGCTGGCCCAGCTCTTCGACGGCGTTGCAGACGTCGGCGCGCAGCATGTTCTCACCATAGAACTGGTGGTACATCTGGCCAATCGGGCTCTTCAAGAAAGCCACACCGCCGCCGTGACCGGGGCAGTGCCAGCTGTAGGAGCCGTCTTCGGCGTAGTCCAGCAGCGCCTTGAAGAATGGCGGCTGAATGCCTTCGAGGTAGTTCTTGGCTTCGCGCAGGATGTGCTTGGCCACAAACTCGGGCGTGTCCTCGAACATGTGGATGAAGCCGTGCAGCTCGCGCAGGATGTCGTTGGGCAGGTGGCGGCTGGTCTTGGTCTCGCCATAGATATAGATCGGCACATCCGGGTTCTTGCGGCGCACTTCGGTGATGAAGTCACGCAGGTTGTGCACGATCTGGTCATCACCGCCGCCCAGCTGGAACTCCTCGTCGTCGATCGACAGGATGAAGGCACTGGCGCGGCTTTGCTGCTGTGCAAACTGGCTCAGATCACCATAGCTGGTCACGCCCAGCACCTCAAAGCCCTCCTCCTCGATGGCATGTGCCAGATCGCGGATGCTCAGGCCGGAAGTGTTTTCCGAGCGAAAGTCCTCGTCAATGATGACGATGGGAAAGCGAAACTTCATGGGCGTTCCCGCAGGGGCGGGCCTCACTAAAACAATCGAAACAGGCGCGAAGTGTACGGAATTTGCACGCCCTTTTTATGTATCCTGCATCAATTGCCGCAAAATTGGTCGGCATATCGCACAATCGGGTAACAAACCTAATCGAACAAGGAGGGAGCTATGGAGATGTCAACCGTGTGGTGGCTGCTGACCGGCCTGGCCGTCGTCGCCGAGCTGCTCACCGGCACGCTGTATTTGCTGATGGTCGCCATTGGCATGGCTGCCGCTGCCATCGCTGCGCACCTGGGTGCCAACGAAGTGGTGCAGATCCTGGTCGCCGCCATCGTGGGCGCGGCCACCGTGCTGGCCTGCTACCTGCGCCAAAAGCGCCGTGGCTCGTTGCTCTCCGGTGAGCGCGAGCAGGACATGCACCTGGACATTGGCGAACAGGTCCAGATCGAGCACTGGGAGGCCGACCGCACAGCCCAGGTGCGCTACCGCGGTGCGCCCTGGACGGCGGCATTGCTGGGCCAACACCCTGCGCTGCCCGGCGCCTACCGCGTGGTGCGGCTGGAGGGCAACCGCCTGTTGGTGGAACCCACCGAGCCCGCCGCGCACTAACCACTGGTTCCTGTCAACCAGATGCCAATCACCGGGGCATAGCACACATAACAAACGCAGCCAAATCCATGCCCCACACCCCCGCCTGGCCCGTCACACCCGCATGGTGTAATGGCCAGGACCTTTGAGCCAGGGGCCCGCCCCCAGCCAGTCACTGAAAAACGGGCGCGTTGTACCAAGCAGTGCGTCCATGAGGAGAGCCCATGGAAGTCGCCATCATCATATTTGTCATCGCCATCATCTTCATTGCGATGTCCGTCAAGATCGTGCCCCAGCAGCACGCCTGGGTCAAAGAGCGCCTGGGCCGTTACGCCGGCACCCTGGCCCCCGGCCCGCGCTTCATCATTCCCTTTGTCGACAAAGTCGCCTACAAGCACAGCCTGAAGGAAATTCCGCTGGATGTCCCCAGCCAGGTCTGCATTACGCGCGACAACACCCAGCTGCAGGTGGACGGCATCCTGTACTTCCAGGTGACCGACCCGATGCGCGCCAGCTACGGCTCATCGAACTACATCATGGCCGTCACCCAACTGGCCCAGACCTCGCTGCGCAGCGTGATTGGTAAGCTGGAGCTCGACAAGACCTTTGAAGAGCGCGACATGATCAATGCGCAGATCGTCTCGGCGATCGACGAGGCAGCGCTCAACTGGGGCGTGAAGGTGCTGCGCTACGAGATCAAGGATCTGACGCCACCGGCAGAAATCCTGCGCTCCATGCAAGCCCAGATCACCGCCGAGCGTGAAAAGCGCGCGCTGATCGCCGCCTCCGAAGGCCGCCGCCAGGAGCAGATCAATATAGCCACCGGTGAGCGCGAGGCCTTCATCGCCCGCTCAGAAGGTGAGAAGCAAGCGGCGATCAACAAGGCGCAAGGCGAGGCCGCATCGATCACTGCGGTGGCTGATGCCACTGCCCAGGCGCTGGAGCGCATTGCCACCGCCATCCGCCAGCCCGGCGGCGAGCAAGCCGTGCAGCTGAAGGTGGCCGAGCAGGCCGTGCATGCCTACGGCAAGCTGGCGAGCGACGCGACCACCACCTTGGTCGTCCCCAGCAACATGACCGAGGTCTCCAGCCTGATCACCTCGGCCATGCGCATGATCCAGACCGGCAAGGGCCAGTAACCGCTTGGCAAACGTAAATGCAGCACGTGCCCGCTGGGGCCGCGCTGCATTTTTGCCAAACAAGCCCCCGCTTTGCTGGAAGGCGCCAAATTTCAGGCTAGAATACACGCTTCACCGACTGGAGAGGTGGATGAGTGGTTTAAGTCGCACGCCTGGAAAGCGTGTGTGGGTTAATAGCCCACCGCGGGTTCGAATCCCGCCCTCTCCGCCAGTCAACAGGTGAAATTGTCAGCCAAGCTGTCCACGCTTGGCTTTTTATTTCCTGGCCACCACAGGACGTAAAACGTACAAAACATGCGGAGAGGTGGATGAGTGGTTTAAGTCGCACGCCTGGAAAGCGTGTGTGGGTTAATAGCCCACCGCGGGTTCGAATCCCGCCTTCTCCGCCAGAACACAAAAAAGCACCCCTTGAGGGTGCTTTTTCATGCCCATTCGCGGCCTATTGCTCTATATACTCCAACGTGTTACGCTCAGTGCACTGGTGTTATATACAGTACTTATCTTGAACACCTAACTACCCCAATCTAAATTTTGATGGCCCATCTGATGGCCTGTGGAACTGCCCTATGCCGAAACGCATTCTTGAAAAAACTGCATTGGAAGTCTCTCGCCTACGCGAAGAAGGTGCGCACGCAGTAGGAGGGGTAACCGGGCTGTATCTGCAGATCATCGGTGGTTCTCGTTCATGGGTCTATCGGTACACACACCACCGGGCGCGTAAGCGCATGGGCTTGGGCAGCTATCCCTCTGTGGGGCTGGCAGCTGCCAGAGACGCAGCTCGGGCTGCTCTCACCTTGCGCAACAGTGGCGCGGATCCTTTGCAAGCGCGCGCCGCTGAGCGTGAAGCCGCCCGCCTTGCAGCCTCCTACCAGATGCCATTCGAGCAGGCAGCAGAGAAATTTATCAAAGAGCATGAGAGCACATGGCGCAATCTAAAGCACGTCAACCAGTGGCGCAGCACACTGGCAACGTACGCTTTTCCCGTCATTGGCTACCTGAACGTGGCAGACATTGAACAGGCGCATGTGCTGCGTGTCCTGTCGCCAATTTGGAAGACCAAAACGGAAACAGCCACGCGAGTGCGGGGGCGCATCGAGCAAATCCTTGATTGGTCAACGGTCCACGGTCACCGCAGCGGGCCTAACCCTGCCAAATGGAAAGGCCTGCTAGAACACGTTTTGGCGAATCCCAACAAGGTGGCACCCGTTCAGCACCCCCCCGCCGTGCCTTACGCCGCCCCACCTGATTTTTACCAGCGCCTTTGCAGTGTCAAAGGCCAAAGCGCCCGCGCGCTGCAGATGCTCATCTTGACATCGACGCGATCCGGTGAACTTCGCGGCATGCGCTGGGGAGAACTAGATTTATCTGCTGGCCTATGGCTTGTGCCCGCTGAACGCATGAAAAGCAAACGCCTTCACCGCGTACCGCTGCCTGCGCAGGCACTCGGCATGCTGAGCCAATTGAAGCCAGGCGAGCCGGACGACCTAGTGTTTGTGTCCAATCGAGGCGGCATGCTATCCGATATGTCCCTAACTGCGGTGATGCGCCGGCACTACCCTGATGCCGTGCCACATGGTTTCCGCTCCACCTTCCGCGATTGGGCCGGCGAATGCACGCACCATCCACGCGATGCGATAGAACTGTGCTTGGCACATGCCATCGACACTAAAACAGAAGCCGCGTATAGACGCGGCGATATGCTAGAAAAACGTTCAATAATTATGCAGGAATGGGCTAATTTTTCATCTAGCCATTGAACGGCAACTCACAAAATTCGCTAAATATCTTTATTAAGACTTTCCAAGGAAATTATTCTTGAATAAAGAATCTTTTGTTGATTCGCCTGAAGATGACCTAACTCGGCATTTATAAAATTAACCAAACTTGGAATATCCCCATCAGATTCCACAAAAATATATTTTATGTCTTCGGGTTCAAATTTAATCATACAGTGATTTTTTGTCCCCTCATTTGCAGCCTCTAAGACCTGAGGATCCCTCGACTCTTCTAAAGTCAAATACTCTTCTATTTGATCGCTTACTGGGACGAATCGCCATTCAGATTCATGATAGAAAACTTTATCTTTCGGCTCGTTACCAACAAACATAGTTCCTTGGATTGGCTTAGCGTTCGCGACTAAAAAACGCATTGCAACCTTCGAATTTTCTCTATTTACTCCTTCGGGGAATTTATGAGCATATTCATTTAAATCCTTATAGGTCTTTGATACTGCATTATTCCCCGAAATATATGCAATGGGGTTCAGTCCATTTTTAATCCCCCATTCTTTGCTCATGCCTACGCCAAAATCACCGTAAAAAGCACGATGACTATTAATTCTCGATAGCGGAATATCGCAAAAGCATACCATCGGATATCCGATATAATCAAATTTCTCAAAACCCAGCCAACTGACATCTTCAAGACAATATCTGGGCCAAAAGCCAGATTTTAAAATCTTATAAAGAGTTTCAGCTTGCTTTGTAAAATGAAAAAGCGCATCTGATCTAGGATTCATATAACTCAATCTATCTGCTGAGCCATAAATGTAGCAGAAAGACAAGGTTTTGTTACGTATCTTTCATACCGCCCCAAGCCTTGGGACACGCCTCCAGCCAGGTCACAATCTCGCTGACCAGCCAAAACAGCTTCTGCGGCCCCGCCTTGCGCGGGTGGGGGAAGCCGTGGTTCTCGATCAGGTTACGCAGCGTCATTTCGGCCACGTCCATTTCTGCCAGTACTTCTTCTTTGTTCATGCGGTAAATGCCCATGGCCATTTCTCCCTGTTTACGCTTCTTTAATCCCGCTGGTATTCCCTAGCGGGAATATTCAGCGGCCAGGCCCACCACTTAGGCCATTTCATTCCCGTTCGGGAATCCCACCGGCCTGATCACATCGGCGCTCACCGTGCCCGCCATCACATGCTGCGCCAGCAGGCGCGCGCCAGGCTCAAACCGCCTTGCCAGGTTGCCGTAGCTGCAGAACAGGTCAATGCTGATATCGGCCGCCAGCGACATCTGGGCGCCCCAGCTGGAATCCCAGTGGTGCCCGTCCACCGCCATATCCACCACGGTGGCCAGCGCCTGGTGCAGGCCTGGCCGGTTGTCGCCGGCCACCGGAATGGCTCGCGCAATCTCGGCGCCCATTCCAAGCAGGTAGGCCAGGCGGGCCAGCAGCTCGGTCTGGTTTGACTGGTGATCGGCCTGCAGGCAGTGCAGCCCCACGCTGGTGTATTCGGCCTCCATGTTCTTGCGCACCATCAGCGCCATCATCGGCGCCGCCTTGCGGTAGAGGCCGCGCTTCATCGCACGGCTGTGGGTTGGCGTTTTCTGTGTCATGCGAACCTCATTACGCTTGCTTATTCATCTGGATTTTTGACAGCAGGCGGGTGACGGCATAACGGCGTGCCTTTTGCTTATCACCGCCATGCAGACGGAAGGTCTCATGCGCGCCTTGATTGGTGCTGTGGTGCCTAGCGTATGCGCTGACCTCGCTGCTGGACCAGCAAACATCTATTGCCATCTCGGCTTCTAGGCGTGCACAGTCTCCATCACTGGTGAGTGGATTGGCTTCCAGCACATCGGCGGGCTGGGCCTGGGGGGATTTGTAGAGCGTGCGCGTTTCGTACTTCTTGCCGTCTTCGGGATCAGGGAACCCGTCGTACCAATCTGCACAGCCTGCTGCGCGGTACTGGTGGACAGCCATCGGCTCGGCCTGAACTTCTGCCTGGTTGATAAGGCGCAGGCCTGGCATGCGACTATCTACCGTCATGGCACGGGCCCATTCATCACGAAACCTCAGCAGGTCGAAGTCGCGACTGCGCGCCCAGATTGTGATTATTCGGCGCGCTGGTGCCTTCCATTCGCCGTTTTCCCAGGTGTAACCGGCTTTGCTCAGCAAGCGCGCAGCTGCGCTCACAGCGGCACGCACGCTGGATGTTTTGCCGGCGCTGCGGGGGCGGTTGATCACTTTTTGCATATGAGTCCTCTTAATTTATTTCAGCTTGGCCATTGCTCTGGCCAGCCAAGAAATTG
>NZ_KE148672.1:8824-21846 GCF_000410635.1 Comamonas sp. B-9 | reverse complement strand
CACCTGGGCCAGCGCAGCGCCAGCCGCCGCGCGCTCAAACCCGAGGTGGCGCAGCTGCGTGAGGATGTGGCGCTGGAGCGCGTGCTGCGCATGCCACGCATGGCACCCGGTCTGGCGGCGATGGATGCGTTGAGCGATGCGGCTGCCCTGGAGGCCGCCTTGCGCGCAGGCGAGGCCATGAACGCCGCCGAGGCCACCGAAGGTCTGCGCCTGATGCCGGTGGAATACGCCTTGCGCGACCACTGGCACCGCGAGGACGCGCCGGTGTTTTATGTCGAGAACGCGCTGGTCAACTCGCTGTTTGGCCTGCTGTGCTGGCCGGCGATTTTTGCGCCGCTGCCGGGGGCGTTTTTTCATCCGTTCCAGGCGGGGCCGGCCGATGTCTATGCGCCCGATTTTGTCGCGCGGCGTGCGGCGCTGTTTGAGGCTTGTCTGGCGGCCTTGGACGACGGCAGCTATGCCGAGGTAATCCGCCAGCGCTTTGCCGACAAGGCCGGGCTGCAGTCGCCCTTTGTGTTTTGGGGCACGTTGACTCAGGCGCTGCTGGACCATGCGCTGGCCTGCATACCGGCGGCCCACCTCCAACTTCTGTTCCAGCGCCTGCTTGGCAACCTGCAGGCCAACCGCACGGGCTTTCCGGACCTGGTGCGCTTTTGGCCGCAAGAGAGGCGCTACCAGCTGGTGGAGGTCAAAGGCCCGGGCGACAAGCTGCAGGACAACCAGATCCGCTGGCTGGAGTACTGCGCCGCCCATGGCATACCCGTGGGCGTCTGCCATGTGCAGTGGCGCGAGGCGGGCGCATGAGCTACACCGTGGCGGTGCGCGCCTTGTGCGAGTTCACCGCCCGCGCGGGCGATCTGGATTTGCGCTTTACGCCGGCGCCATCGGCATTGGAAGGCATCGAAGGCCATGGCCTGGTGCGCGCCCGCCGGGGCGCCGGCTATGAGGCGGAACTGCGCCTGGCAGGCAGCTTTGAAAACCTGCAGGTACGCGGCCGCGCCGATGGCTTTGACCCGGGCCTGGGTCAGCTCGAAGAAATCAAGACCTACCGGGGCCAGATCGACAGTGTGCGCGACAACCACCGCGCCTTGCACTGGGCGCAGGCCAAGGTCTACGGCCATCTGCTGTGCCTGGAGCGGGGCCTGCCCCGCTTGAAGGTGGCACTGGTCTACTTCAACGTCGGTACGCAGCAAGAGACCGTGCTGGCCGAGCCCTACAGCGCCGCCGACTTGCAGGCATTTTTTGAGCAGCAATGCCGCTTGTTTTTAGACTGGGCGCGCAGCGAGGCCGCGCACCGCAGTGCGCGCGATGCGGCCATGGTGGCGCTGCGCTTTCCGTTTGCGCAGTTCCGCACCGGGCAGCGGGCGCTGTCGGTGGCGGTGTACCGCACGGCCCAGGCGGGTTTGCAGGCGGGCGGCGGCAGCTGCCTGATGGCGCAGGCGCCCACCGGCATTGGCAAGACCGTGGCCACCATCTTCCCCATGCTCAAGGCCAGTGCGCAAGAGGGGCTGGACAAGCTGTTTTTTCTGACCGCCAAGACCACCGGCCACCGCCTGGCCTTGCATGCACTGGGCCTGTTGCAGACGGCGCTGCAGGGCCAGACGGGCGCGGTGCCGCTGCGCGTGGTGGATCTGCAGGCGCGCGACAAAAGCTGCGAGCACCCGGACAAGGCCTGCCATGGCGAATCCTGCCCGCTGGCCCAGGGCTTTTATGACCGCCTGCCCGCCGCCCGCGCCCAGGCCCTGGCGCAAGAGCCGATGTTGACGCCCGACAAGGTACGTACGCTGGCACTGCAGCACCAGGTCTGCCCCTATTACCTGACCCAGGAGCTGGCGCGCTGGAGCGATGTGGTCGTTGGCGACTACCACTACTTTTACGACAGCGCCGCCATGCTGTATGCGCTGACCCAGGCCCACCAGTGGAAGGTGGGCGTGCTGGTGGACGAGGCCCACAACCTGCTCGAACGCGCGCGCCGCATGTACACGGCCGAGTTGCCGCAGCACACCTTGGCAGCGGCGCGCAAGGCCGCCAGCGGCCCGGTTAAAAAATCGCTGGATGCCTTGAACCGGCAATGGACGGCCCTGAACAAGGCCCAGCAAGAAGGCGGCCAGGACTACCAGGTCTACCCCGAGCTGCCGCCCGGCCTGCTGGGCGCCGTGCAGCGCGCCGTGGCCGCCATTGCCCAGGCCCAGGGCGACAGCCCCATGCTGCCGGGCGATGCGGTGCTGGGCTTTTACCTGGAGGCGCTGTCCTGGCTGAACCTGGCCGAGCAGCTGGGGCCGCATGCGCTGTTTGATACCAGTTTGTGGAGTAGTGCAGCCTCCGGCCGCCGGGGGCCGATGTCCACGCTCTGTATCCGCAATGTCGTGCCCGCGCCGCACCTGGCCGCGCGCCATACCGCCGCCTGCGCCACGGTGCTGTTCTCCGGCACCCTGGGGCCGCAGGCCTTCTACCAGGATCTGCTGGGCCTGCCGCCCGCCACGCACTGGGTCGATGTGCCGTCGCCCTTCCAGGCCGCGCAGCTGCAGGTGCAGATTGCGGGGCATATCTCCACCCGCTACCAGGACCGGGCGCAGTCGCTGGTGCCGATTGCCGAAGTGGTGGCGGCGCAGTTTGCCCGACAGCCGGGCAACTACCTGTGCTTTTTCAGCAGTTTTGATTATTTGCAGCGTGCGGCCGAATGCATGCAGCGCCTGCAGCCCCAGCTGCCGCTGTTCTGCCAGACCTCGGCCATGGACGACGCCGGGCGCGCCGCCTTTTTGGCGCGCTTTGACGAGGCTGGGCAGGGCATTGGCCTGGCCGTGCTGGGCGGGGCGTTTTCGGAAGGGGTGGACTTGCCGGGCAACCGGCTGATTGGCGCCTTTATTGCCACCCTGGGCCTGCCCCAGGTCAACCCCATCAACACGCATATGCAGCAGGCCATGGCCCAGCGCTTTGGCGCTGCCAAGGCCTATGACTACACCTACCTCTACCCGGGGCTGCGCAAGGTGGTGCAGGCGGCTGGGCGGGTGATTCGCAGTGAGGATGACCGGGGCGTGGTGGTGCTGATCGATGACCGCTTTCACCGTGCCCAGGTGCGCGCGCTGCTGCCCAGCTGGTGGGAGCCGCAACGGTGGTAGATTGGGGTTTCTCAGAGGAGAGCAGGGGTTTATGTACCAAATTTCCCATAGCTTGAGACGCTGTAAGAAAATAGCGGCCTCTATGCCGATCCAAGCCTTTTCTCTCTCGCCCCTGCGCCCTGTGGCCGGGGCTGCTGCGCTGCTGTGCGCCCTGTCCGCCGCTGCGCAGACCGCACCAGCAACACCTTCCACCGCTGAAACCCCCGCTGCTGAAGCCACCTTGCCGACGGTGTCGGTGCGCTCAGCCGTTGGCACTGCCGATCTGCTGCAATTGCCGGCATCGGCCAATGTGGTGGAAGGCCGCGAGCTGCAGGATCGGCAGATGCAGGTCAACCTGTCCGAAGCGCTGGGCAGCGTGCCGGGCCTCACCCTGAACAACCGCAACAACTACGCCCAGGATCTGCAGCTGAGCGTGCGCGGCTATGGCGCACGCTCCACCTTTGGTGTGCGCGGCGTGCGCCTGTATGTCGATGGCATACCGGCGACCATGCCTGATGGCCAGGGCCAGACCTCGAATGTCGATATCTCCAGCCTGGAGCGGGTGGAGGTGCTGCGCGGCCCGTACTCGGCGCTGTACGGCAATGCCTCGGGCGGTGTGCTGAGCTTTTACACTGAAGACCCGCAAGGCCCGCTGAAGCTGGAGACCGGTGTGAGCGTGGGCAGCGATGGCCAACAGCGCTACAGCCTGAAGGCCAGCGGCCAGACCGATGGCGGCATGGGCTATGTGCTGAGCACCAGCCGCTTCATGACCGATGGCTACCGCGAGCACAGCGCGGCCGACCGCAACCTGCTCAATGCCAAGCTGGTGATTCCGCTGGCGCATGACGACAAGCTGACCCTGGTGGCCAACCACACCCGGGGCGATGCGCAGGACCCGCAGGGCCTGACCATGGCGCAGTGGCAGGCCGATCCGCGCCAGGCCAGCAGCGTGGCCGAGCAGTACAACACGCGCAAATCGCTGGAGCAGCAGCAGCTGGGCGCCACCTATGACCTGCGCATCAACGCCCAGCAAAGCCTGAGCCTGTCGGCCTACTACGGCCACCGCAGCATGCTGCAGTACCAGTCCATCCCCAAGGCGCCACAGCTGGCGCCGGGCCATGCCGGCGGCGTGATCGACACGGCGCGCGACTATGCCGGTGCCCGCCTGGTCTGGGTGGGTGAGTTCGACACTATCGTTCCGCTGCAGCTGAGCGCCGGGCTGGATCTGCAGCAGATGACCGAGAACCGCCAGGGCTACGAGAACTTTGTCGGCGACACCTATGGGCTGCGCGGCCAGCTGCGCCGGGATGAGAAAAACAAGGTCAGCAGCACCGATCCCTTTGTGCAGGCGCGCTGGCAGCTGGCGCCCCGCTGGAGCCTGGACACCGGCCTGCGCTACAGCCGCGTGCGCTTCAGCTCGGACGACTACTACATCACCCCTGGCAATGGCGACGACAGCGGCAGCAGCCGCCACAGCAAGCTGCTGCCGGTGGCTTCGCTCTCCTACCAGCTCAGCCCGCAGCAAACCGTCTACGCCAGCGTGGGGCGCGGCTTTGAGACGCCGAGCATCACCGAGATGTCCTACCGCAACAGCGGCTCGGGCCTGAACACCGATCTGCGGCCCACCAGCAGCACGCAGTGGGAGCTGGGCTATCGCCAGCAGCTGCGTGGCGATGCGCTGCGCGGGCTCTGGAGCGCCGCACTGTTCCAGTCGCACAGCAGCGACGAGATCGTGACCGACCAGAGCGCTGGCGGCCGCACCACCTACCGCAATGCCGGCAAGACCCGGCGCCAGGGCGTGGAGCTGTCGGCCCAACTGGACCTCATGCGCGACTGGCAGCTGCGCGCCGCCTACACCTGGCTGGATGCCCGCTTCCGCGAGGATTCGGGCAGCGGCATCGCCGGCCAGCGCCTGCCGGGCCTGGCACGCCACAACGCTTACCTGGGTGCCGACTGGCACTTTGCACCGGCCTGGACGGTCGGCATGGGCGTGCAGGCCAGCTCCAATGTGCAGGCCAACGATGCCAACACCCAGGCCGCCCCCGGCTATGCCACCACGGCCCTCAGCCTGGGCTACCGCGCACAGATCGCCCCGCGCTGGACCCTGGCCGCGTTTGCGCGGGTCAACAATGTGTTCGACAAGAACTACATCGGCTCGGTCATCGTCAACGACGGCAACCAGCGCTATTTTGAAAGCGCGATGGGACGCAACTGGGCCAGCGGCATCAACGTCAGCTACCAGTTCTGAGTACTCACCCCGCCCCGCCGGCGCTCCCGGCTTGCTGGTGCATAGCACGGGGGCATAGGGCCAGCCGGTAAAATCCCCGGTTTTGCGGGCTGGCCGCCAGCTATAGCGGCTGTCCCCAGCACCTGCCGCAAACCCCCATTTTTTAAAACCACCCGCCTGCGCTCTGCAGCTGCCCCGGCCCTGGCCCCGCAGCCCCCGCGCCTTGGCGGCTGTTTGTTGGTGCCTCCATGAACAACACCCCCCCTTCCTTTTTGAGCCGTATCGCGATCGCGATCGGCAGCTTCTTTGCGATCCTCGGCAATGGCCGCCTGGCGGCTGATGTGCAGCGCGTGCGCGGCGGTGAGCGCCTTGCGGCCGATGTGCCGCCCCAGGAAGTGCGTGTCGAAGTCCCGGTCGAGAAGATCGTCGAAGTCCGCATCGAAGTGCCTGTCGAGAAAATCGTCGAGAAGACGGTAGAAAAGCGGGTCGAAGTACCGGTGGAAAAGCTGGTCGAGAAGCTCGTGGAAAAGACCGTGCAACTGCCCACCGAGACCGCTGCTTTGCAACTGCTGGGCCTGCTCCAGCGCGAGGCCCGCTTTGTCGACTTTATCCAGGAAGACGTGGCGCCCTACACCGATGCCGAGATTGGCGCGGCCGCCCGCGTGGTGCATGAAGGCTGCCGCAAGGTGCTGCGGGAGCACTTTGCGCTGGCCCCTGTGCGTGCCGAGGCCGAAGGCAGCCGCATCACCTTGCAGGCCGGCTTTGATGCCGCTGCCGTGCGCCTGACCGGCAATGTCGTAGGCCAGGCCCCGTTCACCGGCACCCTGGGCCACCGGGGCTGGCAGGTGACCGAGGTCAAGCTGCCCCAGCTCACCGACACGGCAGCAGCCAAGGTGCTGGCCCAGGCCGAAGTGGAGCTCTAAACCATGCAAGCAACTGCCCAATTCAGCATCGGTATCGACCTGGGGACCACGCACTGCGCGCTGTCCTATGTGGACAAGAGCGCCAGCGATGGCGACAACCTGGTCCAGCATGTGCTGGCCATCCCCCAGCTCACGGCGCCCGCCAGCATCGAGGCGCGGCCTTTGCTGCCGTCGTTTTTGTACCTGCCCCATGAGAGCGAGCTGAGCGCCGCCGACATGGCGCTGCCCTGGGGCGCGCAGCAGGATTTTGTCGTCGGCGAGTTTGCCCGTTCGCGCGGTGCGGCCACGCCGATCCGCCTGGTCTCCAGCGCCAAGAGCTGGCTGTGCCACCCCGGTGTGGACCGCCGCAGCCCGCTGCTGCCGGCCGATGCCCCGGCCGAGGTGCACCGCGTATCGCCGCTGACGGCCTCCATCCGCTACCTGTCGCACCTGCGCTGGGCCTGGGAGCAGGCCCACCCCGAGGCGCCGTTTGATGCGCAGGACATCACCGTCACCATCCCCGCATCCTTTGACCCGGCCGCACGCGAGCTGACGGCCGAGGCCTGCAAGGCGGCGGGCTTTCAGAAGCTTAGCTTGCTCGAAGAGCCGCAAGCCGCGCTCTACAGCTGGATCCAGGCCAGCGGTGGCGACTGGCGCAAGCAGGTGCAAAGCGGCGATGTGATCCTCGTCGTCGACGTGGGCGGTGGCACCACCGACCTGTCGCTGATCGCCGTGCTCGAGCGCGATGGCAACCTGGCCTTGCAGCGCGTGGCCGTGGGCGAGCACATCCTGCTGGGCGGCGACAACATGGACCTGGCCCTCGCCTATGCCGTGGCGCGCAAGCTGGCGCAAGAGGGCAAGCAGCTCGACGCCTGGCAAACCCGCGCACTGGCCCATGGCTGCCGCGCCGCCAAGGAGCAACTGCTGTCCGATGAGGCACTGCAATCCGTGCCCGTGGTGGTGCCCAGCCGGGGCAGCAAGCTGATCGGCGGCAGCATCCGCACCGAGGTGACCCGCAGCGAAGTGCTGGCCACCCTGGTCGAAGGCTTCTTCCCCCAAGTGGCCGTCAGCGACAAGCCCATTAGCCGCGCGCGCGGCGCGCTGACCCAGCTGGGTCTGCCCTATGCGCAAGACGCCGCCGTCACCCGCCACCTGGCCGCCTTCCTGTCGCGCCAGGCCGGCGTGACCGAGCAGATCGACGGCCTGCAGGGCACCCAGCCCGAAGGCGCGAGCTTTCTGCACCCCACCGCCATCCTGTTCAACGGCGGCGTGCTCAAGGCCCCGCAGATCGAGCAGCGCATCACCGAGGTGCTGAACAGCTGGCTGGCCGCCGAAGGCGCCGCCCCCGCACGTCTGCTGGATGGCGCCAACCTGGACCTGGCGGTGGCCCGTGGCGCTGCCTACTACGGCCATGTGCGCGAAGGCCGGGGTGTGCGCATCCGGGGCGGCACCGCGCAGTCCTACTATGTCGGCGTCGAATCCAACATGCCTGCGATCCCCGGTATGGAACCACCGATGTCCGCGCTATGCCTGGCACCGTTTGGCATGGAAGAGGGCAGCGAGGCGGCGCTCGACATGCAGGAGTTTGGCCTCGTCGTGGGCGATCCGGTGCGCATGCGCTTCTTTGGCTCCAGCGTGCGCCGCAGCGACACCGTCGGCACCATGCTCGACTTCTGGGGCCCCGAAGAGCTGCTGGAGCTGCAGGAGATCGAACTGAACCTGCCCGCTGAAGGCCGCGCCAATGGCGAGGTCGTCCCCGTCACCCTGCATGCCCGCGTGACCGATATCGGCACGCTGGAACTCAACGCCGTGCCGGTGGGCGGTAATGAGCGCTGGAAGGTGGAGTTGGATGTGCGGGCGCAGGTGGCGGCTGAGCAGTAAGCTGCGCGCTTCTGTCCAACGCAGCCCCCAGAAAAAATGCCACCGCGAGGTGGCATTTTTACGTGAGGGCAGTGGCGTGCGGCTTGGTCACACCGTGCGACGGCGCATGCGGCGCATACCCATCAGCGCCATGCCCAGCGACAGTGCGCTGACGGCCCAGGTGCCCAGGCTTGGCACTTGCTTGAGCGTCCCCGTATCGGTGGGGGTGGCGGTTGAGACCAAGGTGTTGGTGATGGTTGCGCTGTTGGCACCGGCGGCAATGGCCGCAGGCTGCGTATAGCTGGGTTCGGCCCAACGGTAGCCCGCAGGGGCAGTGGGCAGCGCGCCTTCGGCCACCGTGCAGGCGCTGCCTTGCTGGATGGTGATGGGGGCAGCGCTGCCCTGGTTGGCCGCCACCACCAGGCTGCCGCTGAAGGACGTTGCCGGGCCGGTGCAGCTCACGGTAAACGGAATCTCACCGGCAAAGGGCGCCGCGCCTGCAGGCCCGGTGACCACCTTGTTCACGGTCAACTGCGCAGCGGCGACAGAGCGCAGGTACCAGTTGCCATCGTCTGCGTCACGCACCAGTTCGTAGCGGATGCCGCCGGCGTCCAGGAAACCGTCTGGCAGCGCAAAGACACTGGCCGCCGAGGTGGCCGCGCCGCCGGTCACGCGCACCACCAAAATGCCTTTGCCCGTGGTGAAGGCCGGCGCGCTGGCCGCATCGGGTAGCACGGATAGCAGCGTAGGTGTACCGCCAGCGGCTGTGGACGTCACCTGCAGCACATCGCTGACCGAGGTGGATGCATCGTTGAGCACGGTGTTGAGCACCAGGCTGCCACCATTGGCGGTATAGACACCCGCCAAGGCCAGGGTGTTGTTGGGACTGGCATCGCTGCGTGCCAGCGACACGATGCCGCCAGCATTGTTCAGATTGCCCGTGGCTGCCAGGCTGGGCAGCAAGGAGGCATCGAGCAGCGCATCGCTTTGCAGGTTCAGCACCGTAAAGGACGAGGCGGCGGTGGCCTCCCACAAGGCGGCGCGGTTCAGGTTCAAGGTCAGCTGACCGCCGCTCGCCAACTGGCTGCTGCCCTTGTAGTGGCCTTCGTTGCCGGTGTAGGTGGCCGTGCTGGTGGCATCGGCGTTCCAGACCACCGGGGCCGTCGTGGCGGTGACTGCATCCAGGCTGGTACTTCCGCTGGCCGAGAGGTAGTTGAAAGAGCTGCCCTGCGCGTTGACGACAAGGCCCGAGCCTGCGCTAAAGCTGCCATTGCTGCGCAGTTGCAGGCCAATGCCTGCGGCACCCGATGCGGTGATGGTGTTGCCCGCCAGCGGCCACCCAGCAACGCCGCCGATGCGGATATCCACGGCTGCAGCACCCGCGCCTGCCACCGTCACGCTGGTGGCACCATTCAGGGTGACTTGGGAATTCGTCACCACGACGCCTGGCGTGAGGCCCGAGGCGGCTGCCGTGTTGACCGTGGTGGTACCTGTTACGGTGGTGGTGCCGCCCTGGCTCCACAGCGGTGCGTAGCTGTAGAGCGCGTAATAGTTGGATTGGAAATCCAGCGTGAGATCACCGCCCACCGTGACCGTGCCCGCGCCTACATACAGGCCCGAGCGGGTGCCGCCTTGGCTGGTGATGCTGAGGTTTTGTTGGTAGTTGGCCGTGCCTGCGTTGTTGCGCACTCCATCGCGGGTGTTGATTCTGGCCGAGGGCGTTCCGGTGTTGGAACTGACCGTGACATTGCCCTGGAAGATCGCCGCCCCGGTGGTGTTCGCTTCTATACCCGCCGCATTGTTGGCCCCGCTGGGTTTGTTGATCGTGACGTCCTTCAGAAAAGTGCCATTCCCAGCACCAGACAACAGGATGCCCCGGCTGTTGTCGCCGTTGGTGTCGGTGACGGTCAGCACGCCATTGACGGTGGTGTTGCCAGTGATTTGCACCAAACCGGTGGCCAGCCATCCATTGACGGTAACGGCCATGGGGTCTGCGGTGTAGACGCAGGTCAGACCATTGTCCGAAGCCTGCGTGGTGTAAGTCGATGCGCTGAGGTTGGCCGGGCAGGCCAGCGCTAGCTGAGGTGCTGCAAACAACCCTGCGAGCAAGCTGCCATGGAGGGCAGCCTTGCCCAAAGGCGTAACGGAGCGGGACAAGTTCAGATGCGAAGTCGCGGATTCGGAAGCGAGGTGCATGGCGTATTTGTAATAAATATACTGAATAAGTAATTTCTACAAGATAACCGCAACAATTTAATTACGCTAGAGCGTTGCTCCCCAAACGACTCTAAAAAATGTGAACTTTAATAAAGTCATTCGGTTTGTTTATGGAGTGTTTGATTTGTGCGTCGGCTGGGGCATGCCTGCGGTCTTGCTCGCCGGTGGCCGCCCTCAAAACACCCGCCCTTCCTCCAAATGCGTTCGCGTGCCATTGAGCACATAGTCCCCCACCACCCGGGTTTTGTGCAGCAGCGGGTTGTGGCTAAAGATCGTGCGCAGATTGCGCCAATGCCGGTCCAGGTTCAGCTGGCGCGAGGTGGCGGAGGCGCCGCCCACTTCAAACAAACGCTCGCCGGCATTCAGCGCCAGGCGGCTGACGACCAGCTGGGTCTGGGCGGTGGCCAAGGCCCCCTGCAGCACCACATCGTCGGCGGTAGCCGGGGCGTGCACGATGGCGTAGGCGCCCTGGTCCAGCTGGCGGGCGTTGGCGGTGATCAAGGCATCGATCGCATAGCTGGCGGCGGCCAGCTCGCCGACGACGGCCTGCACAAAGTGGTCGTCGCGTGAGCGCTCTGCCGGGCTGTGCATCGCAGGCCGGCCCAGCTGCAGCACATAGTGGCGCGCATCGGCCAGGATGTTGCGCACAATGCCGGCGGCCGTCGCCACGAGGATCAGCTGGCGCAGCGCAGAGGCATGGCGGCCGGCCAGGTGGTTGCGGGCGCCGGGGCTGATTTCGTCGTCATAGACCAGCACGTTGTTCAGCTCCAGGCTGCCGCTGGCGGTCAGCCGCTGGCCCATGCCATCCCAGTCGTCAAGCACCCGCACCCCTTCGCGCTGCACGGGGATCACGGCATTGACGCCCTGGCCCTCGTCATTGGTGGCAAAGACGTTGAAGTAATCCGCATAGGCCGTGCCGGTGGCGTAGTACTTTTTGCCATTCAAGCGGTGGTGCAGCCCCTCGCGCAGCAGGGTCGAGGTGCTGATGCCGGCGCGGGCGGTGCCCAGCTCGGTAAAGGCGCCGCCAAACAGCTTGCCCTGCAGGGCCCAGGCGTTCTGGCGCTGGGCCAGGGGCGAGGGCTTGGTCTCCAGCCGCAGCAGCTCGGTGGTGTTGAAATGGGTGCGCAGCGCATGGGCCACGTTGGAGTCCGCTGCGGCCAGGGTGCTGACCACCTCGACCACATCGGCGACCGATCCGCCCGGCCCGCCCTGTTCGCGGCCAATGCGCAGGCCCCCCAGGCCTGATGCGCGCAGCAGGTCAAAGGCCGCCCAGGGCGGCTCGCGCTGCAGCTCGCGCTGCGCGGCGCCTTGGCCGATATCGGCAGCCAGCTGGGGCAGGCGGGCCAGCAGGTCATCGCGGCTGGGGTGGCGGGAGCGCAGGGGGGGAACCGAGGCATTCATGGCGGTGGACCTTTTGGGTTTAAGCGGCCGCTGGTGTGGGGGCTACATAGGGCACACGGCCTTCGACCGGGTGGCCGGGGTCGGTAAAGCCCAGGGTCGAGGGGTGGCCGGCCGCGACCAGGCGGTTGACCAGGGCCTCGTCATCGGCGGTGAACTGGTAGTCCAGCGCGCGGATATAGCCATCCCACTGCTCGGGCGTGCGCGGGCCGGCGATGGCGGCGGTGACCAGGCGGTTGTTCAGCACCCAGGCCAGCGCAAAGTCCACCGGGCTGATGCCGCGCTCGTCGGTGTGCTTTTTGATCTCGGCGGCAATGTCGATGGACTCGGGGCGCCATTCGGTCTCGAGCATGCGCTTGTCCAGCCGTGCGGCGCGCGAGCCGGGTTCGGCCGCTTCCACATTCGGGTACTTGGCGGTCAGCACGCCCCGGGCCAGCGGGCTGTACGAGACCACGCCCAGGCCATAGGCGGCGGCAGCGGGCAGCTGCTCGGCCTCGGCCGTGCGGTTGACGATGTTGTAGAGCGGCTGGCTGGCGATGGGCCGGTCAATGCCTTCGGCATCGGCCAGGTGCGCCACCTCGGCAATGCGCCAACCGCGAAAGTTGGATAGCCCAAAATAGCGCAGCTTGCCCGCGCGCACCAGGTCGCCAATGGCGCGCACCGCCTCGCCCAGCGGCGCATCAAAATCGGCGCGGTGAAAGTAGAGCAGGTCGATGTAGTCGGTGCCCAGGCGGCGCAGGCTGTTGTCGACCGACTCGATGATCCATTTGCGCGAGGTGCCGCGCCGGTTCGGGCCCTCGCCCAGCGGGTTGCCGAACTTGGTGGCCAGCACCCAGTCATGGCGGTCCTGGGCCAGCGCCCGGCCCACGACTTGCTCGGTCAGGCCGTTTTGGTAGACGTCGGCCGTGTCGATGAAGTTGATGCCCTGGGACTTGGCCTTGGCGATGATCGCGTGCGCGGTCTGCTCGTCGGTGGGCCCGCCAAACATCATGGTGCCCAGTGCGAGGCGGGAGACTTTGAGGCCGCTGCGGCCGAGATAACGGTAGGTCATGGCAAAAGAAAAAACGAAGGGTTAGTGAAAGGAAATCACGGAGGTCTGCACGTCAGAGGTCTGTGGCAGCTGCGGATGGTGGCAAGCGACCAGATGGCCGTTGCCGCTGTCGCTGAGCAGTGGTTCTTGCGCAGTGCACAGCGCCGTCGCGCGCGGGCAGCGCGGGTGAAAGCGGCAGCCCGTGGGCAGGTTCTGTGGGCTGGGCAGGTCGCCGCCCAAGGGGGCGGCCTGGCGGTGGCGGGTGGGGTCAGGCACGGCATCGAGCAGCG
>NZ_KE148672.1:0-8508 GCF_000410635.1 Comamonas sp. B-9 | reverse complement strand
CCGCCGGAGAACTCATGCGGGTAGCGGCCCAGCGCGCTGCGCGGCAGGCCCACGCGGTCGAGCAGCCTCTCCACCTGGCGGCGGCGCTGGGCGCGGTCACCCAGGCCATGCACCTGCAGTGGCGTCTCCAAGATCGTGCCGATGCTGTGGCGCGGGTTGAGCGAGGCAAACGGGTCCTGGAAGATCATCTGCATGCGTTTGCGCAGGCTGCGCAGCCGCGCGCCTTGCAAGGGCAGAATGTCTTCGCCGTCGAGCGCCACCTGGCCGGCGGTGGGCGTCTCCAGCCGCAGCAGGCTGCGGCCCAAGGTGGATTTGCCGCAGCCCGATTCGCCCACCAGGCCGACGGTCTCACCCTTGGCAATGCTGAACGACACGCCATCGACGGCGCGCAGCACGCCCTTGGGCAGTTTGAAATGGGTCTGAAGATCGCTGACAGTCAGCAGGCTCATGGCAGTCCTAGGCAAGGTGGGCGCTGCGTGCAGACGCAGGCAAGGTGATGGGGCAGGCGCTGAGGCGCTGGGGGCCGGCTACTTGCAAGGGCGGCACAACGCTGTGGCAATAGGCCTGGGCACGCGGGCAGCGCGGCGCAAAGGCGCAGCCGGCCTGGCCGATGGCCGAGGTGATGCTGCCGCGAATCTCGGTCAGCGGGCCATCGAGGTAGTGCGCGCCGGGCTGCAGTCGGGGCGATGCCGCCAGCAGGCCCTGGGTGTAGGGGTGCAGGGGCTCGTCAAACAGCGGGCCGGGGCGGGCCTGCTCCACCTCGCGGCCGGCATACATCACTACCACGCGGTCGGCCCATTGCGACACCACGCCCAGGTCGTGCGTGATCAGGATCAGGCCCATCGACAGCTCCTTGCGCAGCCGGTCAAGCAGGTCCAGCACCTGGGCCTGGATGGTCACATCGAGTGCGGTGGAGGGCTCGTCGGCGATCAGCAGGCGCGGGCGGCAGGCAATGGCCATCGCAATCATCACGCGCTGGCGCATGCCGCCCGAGAGCTGGTGCGGGAAATCATCGACCCGGCGCTGCGGATCGGGGATGCGCACGGTATCGAGCAGCTCGATGGCGCGCAGCCGCGCGGCCTTGGCGCTCAGGCCCTCGTGCTGGCGCAGCACCTCGGCAATCTGCCAGCCAATGGTGTAGACCGGGTTCAGCGAGGTCATCGGCTCCTGGAAGATCATGCCAATCTCGCGCCCGCGCAGCTGGCGCATCGCCGGCTCGCTCAGGTCCAGCAGGTTCTGGCCGTTGAACCAGACCTCGCCCTGCGCAATGCGGGCCGCGCGCGGCAGCAGGCGCATCAGCGCGAGGGCGGTGAGCGATTTGCCCGAGCCCGATTCGCCAACAATCGCCAAGGTCTCGCCCGCCTGCACGCTGAAGCTCAGCCCACGCACCGGATCGAGCTGCGGAAAACGGATGCTCAGCCCGCGCACATCCAACAAAGAGGTTTCGGACATTCAGCGCTCCTGCGACAGACGGGGGTTGAGGGCGTCGTTCAAGCCATCGCCAATCAGGTTGAAGGCGAGCACGGCAAACACGATGGCCAGGCCGGGGGCGGCAGTCAGGTACCAGGCGGTGCGCAGCAGGTCACGGCCCATGCCGATCATGCTGCCCCAGCTGACCACGTTCGGGTCGCCCATGCCCATGAAGGACAGTGCCGATTCCAGCAGGATGGCCGAGGCCACCATGACCGATGAGGTGACGATGATGGGCGGCAGCGCATTGGGCAGCATCTCGCGCAGGATGATGCGGCTGTGCGAGTAGCCCAGCGCACGCGCGGCCAGCACAAACTCCTTGTGGCGCAGCGCGCGGAACTCGGCCCGCACCAGGCGTGCCACCGTGGGCCAGGTCACCAGGCCAATCGCCACGACGATGGTGCTGATCGCAGGCTGGGCAATCGCCACCAGCACCACCAGCAAGATAAAGCTGGGAATCGTCTGGAACAGCACCACCACGCGCTGCAGCAGGTCATCGACCCAGCCGCCAAAGTAGCCGCTGACGGCGCCAATGCCAATGCCCAGGCTCAGGCCGATCAAGGTGGCCGACACGCCGACCAGCAGCGACACGCGCGCGCCATGGGCAATGCCGGCGGCCACATCGCGGCCCATCGAGTCGGTGCCCAGCAGGTAGGCCGCATCCTGGCCCGGCCAGAGAAAGGGCTGGGCCACCATGTCCAGCGGATCGCCGGGAAAGAGCCAGGGCGCCGTGATCGCCAGCAGCAGCACGGCCAGCAAAAAGCCGCAGCCCAGCATGGCCGTGGGGTTGCGCAGAAAGACGCGCAGCGCGCGGTAGCCCTGGCTGCCGCTGCCGGCGTTGGCGGCACTGGTGCTGGTGCGCACCGCATCGGGCGCATGCAGATTGGGCCAGGGCGCGGCATCGGGCTCGGCATTGCTGGTGCTGCTGTGCGCCGCTTGTGTGGCCGCCAGCGGGTGGGCGGCGGCTGCGGGGATCGGCAGCGCCTGGGACGAAGAAGACAAAGACATCAGCGCACCTCGATTCGGGGATCCAGCCAGGCATGCAGCAGATCGACCAGCACATTGGCGGCGATCACGAGCAGGGAAGACAGAAACAGCACACCCATCAGCACGCTGAAATCGCGGCTCAGCACCGCCTCAAAGGCCAGGCGCCCCAGGCCTGGCCAGCTGTAGACGGTCTCGACCACGACTGCGCCGCCGAGCATGCCGCCCAGGTGCATGCCGGCCATCGTGGTGACGGGCAGCAGTGCATTGCGCAGCACATGGCGTACCGTGATGCGCCAGGGCGAGAGGCCTTTGGCGGCGGCGGTGCGCACAAAGTCCTGCGACTGCACCTCCAGCATCGCCGCGCGGGTGAGGCGGGCATAGATCGCCACATAGAAGAGTGCGAGCGACGTGGCCGGCAGCACCATGTAGCGCAGCTGGTCGAGCACGGCGGCCAGGCCGCTCAGCTGCGAGCCAATGCTGGCCGAGCCACCACTGGGCAGCCAGCCGAGCTTGACCGAGAACAGCACGATCAGCATCAGCCCGGTCCAAAAGCCCGGCACCGAATAGAACAGCAGCGACAGCACGGACAGCAGGCGGTCGGGCAGGCGGCCGGCAAAGTAGGCCATCGCCGTGCCCAGCGCAATGCCCAAGGTCAGCGCAATCGCCAGCGCCAGGCCCATCAGCAGCAAGGTGCTGGGCAGGCGCTGGCCGATCAGCTCCATCACCGGCATGTTGTAGCGCGGTGAGAAGCCCAGGCTGAAATGCGCCAGGTTGCCCAGGTAGGCCTGCAGCTGCTCCAGCACGCTCAGATCCAGCCCAAAGCGCGTGCGCAGCGCCGCCAGGGTTTCGGCCGTGGCCGCCCCCGATTCGCCGGCCATCACATCGGCTGCATCACCGGGCGTGAGCTGCAGCAGCAAAAAGTTCAAAATCGCGACGCCCAGTACCGTCGGCACTGCATATTTGGCATTGAACCAGAGCGATCGCAATAAACGTGGGGTGGTATTCATGCGCATTATTCATCGGGAGGTGACCTGTGCATGATAGGAGCGTTCCTGTGTTATCGCCGGTATTTGCAGCATGCCATTTCATATATCAAAAGGCGCAAATTAAATAACAAATATCGGTATCTGATTTTTATCGGTTGGTGGCTGCTCGCCAAAGTTTTTCGTGGTGATTTGAACCTGAGACAGCATATTTTGTTTGGCTTGCTGCATATGGCCGCAAGCTATAAGCGCGGGTGGACGCTGCGCAGGGCGCTGGCACCGCACTTGCGGCTCTGTTTGCATATCGGCGCCAATGGCTGATTTTTAAATATGCAAATGCAAAATCGGCGCAAGAGCGGGGTGGTGATTCATGGGATTATTCAAGCCAATGCGGATGCTGAATGGCTGGTTATCTCAAGGCTGGTTTGGCATCCTTTGTATTGACAACCTTGGCCGCTCCATGAACTCTGCAATACCGCTGGGAAAACTCGCTGATCGAGAGACATTCGCCTCGCCGCTGGCATTTCCGGACAGCCCCCTGTCGCAGGCTTTTGCGCAGCCGATTCTGCTGGGCCTGTTTCTGCCGATCCAGGCAGGAGGCTGGAGCGCCTCGACCCTGCCGCGCAGCACCGACTGGCGCTTTGACTACAACAAGGACCTGGTGCTGAAGGCCGAGAGCCTTGGGTTCGATCTGGTGTTTGCGCTGTCGCAGTGGCTGCCCAAGGGCGGCTATGGCGGCGTGTTCAATGGCGACGCGCTGGACTCCTTCGCCACCACGGCGGCGCTGACCTCGGTCACGAGCCGCATCATGCTGATCTCGACCATCCATGTGCTCTACGGCCCTTTGCACCCGCTGCACCTGGCCAAGTGGGGCGCCACCTTGGACCATATCTCGGGCGGGCGCTGGGGCATCAATATCGTCACCGGCCACCGCGAGGTGGAGCACAAGATGTTTGGCTGGGACCAGATCGAGCATGACCGTCGCTATGACCTGGCCTCCGAGTTCATCGAGGTGGTGCAGCGTCTGTGGTCGTACGACGAGAACTACTCGTTTGAAGGCATCTCGCCCTGGAAGCTGGGGGGAGGATTTGTCAGCCCCAAGCCGCGCTTTGGCCGGCCCGCGCTGGTCAATGCCACCGGCTCGGACGCCGGCATTGCCTTTGCGGCCCGGCATTCGGACCTGGTCTTTATCACCAGCCCCGGCGCATCCGACTTTGCCCGCGCCATCGAGGTGCTGCCCGCCCATGCGGCCCGCGTCAAGCAAGAGGCGCGCAATGCCGGCCGCACGGTGCGCACCTTGCTCAACCCGATGGTCATCAGCCGCGACACCGAGGCCGAGACCTGGGCCTACCACGATGCCATCGTGGCCCACCAGGACCAGCGCACGCCCGAGGGCTTCAGCAGCTTGAAGAGCGATGCCCATGCCTGGCGCGGCCGCACCGCCCTCGATGCCCCCAAGCGCCGCGCCATTGGCGGCAATATCGAAGTGATCGGCACGCCCGAGCAGGTGGTAGAGCAGTTTGTGCAGCTCAAGCGCGCCGGCATCGATGGGCTGCAACTGAGCTTCTTTGACTTCAAGCCCGATCTGGAATTTTTTGGCGACCGCATTCTGCCGCTGATGAAGCAGGCAGGGCTGCGCTTCTAGCAGTAGCACCTGCGCTGCGCACAGCTTTATCCACAGACTTTCTCTGCCCCTCCCGTTTTTCCTTTGCGCTTTTTGCGTGCTACCCGCGCCTTGTCTGCGCCTTCTCTCCTGGACCATTGCCCATGCGAACTCTCTACAAAAACCTGGCCTGGGGCCTGCTGGCTGCCAGCAGCTTTGGGGCTGCCAACGCCCAGGCACCAGCCACGCCCGTCAAGGGCGGCACGGTCACGTCCGTGGTCGCGCAAGAGCCGACCTCGCTGGTGTCCTTTCTGGACACCAAGACCGACAACCGCGATGTCAGCGCCAAGATCACCGAAGGCCTGCTGCGCTATGACGCCAAGTTCCAGCCCCAGCCCTTGCTGGCAACATCCTGGACGGTCAGCCCCGATGGCCTGCAGTACCGCTTCAAGCTGCGCGAGGGGGTGAAGTTCCATGATGGGCGCGACTTCAGCTCGGCCGACGTGCGCTATTCCTTCCTGACCCAAAAGAAGCAGGGCCCGCGCGGCCGCATCACCTTGCAGAACCTGGAGCGGGTCGATACGCCTGACGCGCATACCGCAGTGCTGGTGCTGTCCAAGCCCGCGCCGTTTTTGCTCAAGTCGCTGTCATCGGCGGAGCTGCCCATCGTGCCGGCGCACCGCTATGGCGATGGCGATCCGCTGGGCAGCCCCAACGCCAATGCGCCGGTGGGCACGGGCCCCTTCATTTTTGAGCAGTGGGTGCGCGGCAGCCATGTGATCCTCAAGCGCAACCCCCACTACTGGCGCCCGGGCGTGCCCCATGTGGACCGGGTGGTGATCCGCTTTGTGCGCGATCCGGCAGCCATCTCGGCCGCCATCGAAACCGGCGAGGCCGATGTGGCGCAGAACCTGGCCCTGGCCGACCTGGGCCGCCTGCTGCAAAAGCCGACGCTCAAGCTCGATGCCAGCTATGACGCGTTCCTGAACAATGCCTCCTTCCTGGAGTTCAACGTGGAGAACCCGGTGCTGTCCAAGCCCGAGGTGCGCCATGCGATTGCCCATGCGGTGGACCGCAACTTCATCGTCAACAACGTCTACTACAAGCAGGCCGAGCTGGTGAACTCGCCCATCCCCAAGGTGCTGGGCGCCTACTACGACGACAGCCAGTTCAACTACGGCTTTGATGTGGCCCGCGCCAACCAGCTGCTCGACAGCGCTGGCTACCCGCGCCAGGCCAATGGCCAGCGCTTTGCGCTCAAGCTCACCTACATCCCCGGCGCGCAGTTCAAGCAGACGGCCGAGTACCTGCGCTCGGCGCTGAACCGCGTGGGCATCAAGGTGGACATTCTGGACGGCGACCTGCCCACCTTTTTGAAGCGTGCCTACACCGCGCGTGAGTTTGACCTGAACCTCAACGGTCTGGGCCGCTTGTTTGATCCCTCGGTGGGCGTGCAGCGCATCTACTGGTCCGACGGCATCAAGAACCCGCTGATCTGGATCAATGCCTCGCACTACAACAACCCGCAGGTCGACAACCTGTTCCGCCAGGCTGCTGTCGAGGTCGACGAGGCCAAGCGTGCCGCGCAGTTCCGCGAGATCCAGCAGATCGTCGGCCGTGATCTGCCGGTCTACCCGATCGCGACTGTGCCCTCTGCGCTGCGGGTACACAGCACGCGGGTGCATGGGCTCAACAACAGCATTGACCTGACGTCTGGAGACTTTTCTGACCTGTGGCTGGAGGCTAGCAAATGACGACGACCATCGACTTTCCCAACGAAACCACGCTGAGCGAGAGCGCAGTAGCGGCACCCGGCATTGCCGCCAGCCTGGCCTTTGCCAGCGCCCGTGCGCAGCTGCAAGCGCTGGCCGATGGCCGCGTCAGCGCGGTCGAGCTGCTGGAGCAGGCGCTGGCCCGCATCGAGTGCCATGATGGTGAGCTGAACGCGATCCCGGTGCGGGCGATTGAACAGGCCCGGCGCGATGCCCAGGCAGCAGACGCCGCCTTGCAGCGGGGCGAGCGCAAGCCACTCTTGGGCCTGCCGATCACGGTGAAGGAGAACTTTGATGTCGCCGGCCTGCCCACCACCGTGGGCAACCCGGACTACCGCAGCAATATCGCCCGGCAGGATGCGCCGGCAGTCGCGGCCTTGCGCGCGGCGGGCGCGGTGCTCATCGGCAAGAGCAATGTGCCGCTGGCGCTGAGCGATCTGCAAAGCTACAACGCGGTGTACGGCAGCAGCAGCAACCCCTGGGATCTGCAGCGTACGCCCGGTGGCTCATCGGGCGGCAGCGCGGCGGCCGTGGCGGCGGGCTTTGTGGCGCTGGAGCTGGGCACGGACATAGGAGGATCGGTGCGCATCCCCGCGCACTTCAACGGCGTGTTTGGCCACAAGACCAGCTATGGGCTGATCTCGATGCGCGGCACCGGCGCGCCGCAAGGGCGCTTTAGCGCGCGGGATCTGTCGGTGGCCGGGCCGCTGGCGCGCACTGCGCTGGATCTGGAGCTGGCGCTGGAGCAGCTGCTCAACCTCGATCCGCTGCAGGCCAAGGGCTGGCGGGTGAGCCTGCCTGCAGCCCGCCACCAGCGGCTTCAGGATTTTCGGGTGCTGGTGCTGGATGCCTGGCCGGGCCAGGAGGCGAGCCTGTCCGAGCAACTGGTGATTGCGCGGGTCGTCAGCGCCTTGCAGGCCCAGGGCGTGAAGACCACGCAGTGGCGCGATCTGCCGCCCGCCCAGCGCCCTGATCTGAGCGAGCAGCACCGCACCTACCGCAGCCTGCTGGGCTCGTCGGTGGCTAACGCCGCCCCGCTGACCGAAGCACAGCAGCAGCGCCTGGCCGAGCTGGAACCGGATGACCGCAGCGCCGAGGCCGCCTTGCTGCGCGCGCCCAGCCTGCCCCATACCACCTGGCTGCAGGACAACGAGCACCGCCATGCGCTGAGCCACCAGTGGGAGCAGCTGTTCAAGGACTATGACGTGGTGCTGACCCCCGTCGCACCGACGCCTGCCTTTGCGCACCAGCAGCAGGGCCACAAGGAGGAGCGCCGCTTTCCGGTGGCCTATGCCGATGGGGTGCGCGAGATCGGCTTTCGCGAGCTGTTTTACTGGGCCGGCTTGCCGGTGCTGCCGGGCCTGCCTGCGACCAGCTTTCCGGTTGGGCTGGATGACGAGGGCCTGCCGATCAGCGCCCAGGTGGTCGGCCCCTATCTGGAAGACCGCACCACGATCGCCTTTGCCCATGCCTGGGAGCAGGCCCAGGGCGGCTATGTGGTGCCGCCCCGCTATGCGCAGGGGGATGCATGAGCGCCGTGCTGCAAGTGCTGCAGCAGCCACGGGAAGCGGCCAGCCCGGGTCCGGCCTTGGACGAGGCCAGCTTGCTGGCCCGCGCCCAGGCGCTGATCGGCGAGCTGGCGGCTTTGGCGGAGGCGCATGACGCCAGCGGCGCTGCACCGGCGCCGCAGTTT
>NZ_APCR01000456.1:0-810 GCF_000410635.1 Comamonas sp. B-9 | reverse complement strand
CCCTGGCTGGGCGAGCTGCCAGCGATCTGGTGCGCGCTCTCCAGCGAGGCCAGCACGTTGACGCCGCCCAGGCCGCGCAAGCCGTCGACGGCGGCCACCACGCGCACGCGGTGGTTGTTGATCCAGGCGGTGCCGCCTTCCCGGGTGGCCAGGCTGTCCAGATCGGCGCGGTCGACGATGACGGCGCCGGGCTCGCGCAGCAGCTTGCGCTGCCAGGGGGCAATGACCCGGTCGAACACCATGGCCGTGCCGGCAGTGGAAATGCCCGACAGGTAGACCGACACCGCACCGGCGGCCTGGGCCGCGCCCTGGCTGGAGCGCCAGTCGCCATCGACCCAGACATAGGGCTCGACGGCACGGATGTCCGGATCCATGCGCAGGCGCATTTCCACATCGGGGCCGATGTTGCGGCCAAAGTTCACGCTCTGCGTGCCGGGGTAGCCCACCCAGAGGTCGGCCGAGCTGGCGGTGATGTAGATGGCGGCCGAGCTGAAAATGCCCAGCACCAGTGCGGCCTGCATCACCAGCAGCACACCGGCAAAGCCCACCGCGAAGACCGAGGGCACAAAGCGGCGCCATTCGTAGACCAGGGTTTTGCGTGCCAGCGCAATCATGGCGTGGCCCCCGGGGTGGTGGGCGGCGATTGCGGCGGCAGCGGGGCGCCGCCCAGCGCCTGGAACAGTGCCACCCAGGCCAGTGTCTGTGCGGCTTGCGCCACGCTTTGCTGGCTTTCGTGCAGCAGCAACTGGCGGCGGGGCTCCAGCGTGTCGAGCTCGCTGGCCAGGCCCAGCTGCTGGCGGCGCTGCAGCT
>NZ_APCR01000459.1:0-6536 GCF_000410635.1 Comamonas sp. B-9 | reverse complement strand
TGCCGCCGGCGGCGCCGCGCGCGCCGCAGTGCCAGGGTATCTGGAGCGCACCGTAGGCCAGAAGCTGGCCGTGCCCATTGCCGCTGGTGCCGGTGAAGGTGCCATCACCGCTGGCCAGCAGATGGCCCAGTACCAGGGCGACGATCAACAAAAGAACGCGCTGGCGTCCCTGGGCGCTGGTGTCGGCACCGGTGTGCTGGGCGCCGTCGGCGGCCGGCTGGCCAACAAGCTGGGCCTGGAAACTGCTGAGACTGCCATCGTCAACGCAGGCAAGGGCCGGCTGGCAGAGGGCGCGGGCAGATCTTTGGCCGGGCGCGTTGCCGGAGGCATGGTGTCCGAGTCTGTGCTGCAGGAGCTGCCCCAGTCCACGCAAGAGCAGATGTGGCAGAACTATGCTGAGGGCAAAGACATCTGGGACGGAGTGGCGCGCGCCGGCGTGGAAGGTGCAATTGCCGGTGGCGTCATGGGCGCCGGTGCCAACATTCGCGGCCGCCGCACGGAAGGCCAGCATGCTAATGACCAGGCCCGCGATGCGGCCGCCAGCGCAAACGGCTTGGCCGAAGATGCGCAGAACCAGCCAGCACCCCTGATGCTGGGCAATGCGCCCCCCGACCAGATGGTGTCCTTCCCTGATGGCAGTGTGGGCCGCCGTGGGGAAGTCGAAAGCTACCTGGCCAATCTCCCGGAAGACCAGCGCGAGCAGGAGCGCTTGCGCCTGATGGGCCAGCAGTTCACCGAGGTAAACGACCCGCAAGCGCAGCAGGCGCGCCGCTGGTGGGAGAACTATGGTGAGGACGGCGCCCCGGCGCAGCGCCTCGACTACCTGGCTGAGGTGCAGCAGGCCGTGCGCAGCGGAACCCCGTTCAGCACGCAGGAGACCGTCGACACAGTACGCAGCGCCATGGAAGACGCATGGCTGCAGCAGCATGTTCAGACTGAAGCAGCGCCAGAGTCTGCGGCCGCGCCGGCGCAAGCAGCCGAGGCCATTGGCCAGCAGCTGCAGGCAGAGTTCGACCAAGCCGGCCAGGATGCAGCCGTCGCAGCGGTGGACGCCCGAGTGCGCACCAGCCGCGTGCTGACTGGCTTGCAGAACGTGCTGGACACCGGTGCCGACAACTCCCTGCAGGTGCTGACCCGCTTGAATGATTCCCTGGTGCGGATCGGTGAAGACCCGCTGCAGCCGGGCGAGGTGGCCCGCGTGCGCCGCATGACCGACGCCTACATGGGGTTCAAGGGAGCGGGGGAGGCCTCGCCATTGCCGACGGCGCCGCGCCGCGCGGCCGACATGAACGCCGACAACACGGCCATGGAGTCTTTGATCCCTGAGCGGCCAATGTCCGAGCGCATGGGCCTGAACCCGGCTGCCGGCCCACTTTCCCGCGCCGCAGTGACCGCAGTTGATGGAGCAGCAAATGCCCAAGCTACCCAAGGATCGCTGGCCCGAGCCGCCCAATCCCTTCCCGCAGCCCGAGCCCTTCCCGTGGAAGCCGCTGGGCCTGCGCCAGTTTCTCAACCCGTAGGAGCAGCCCTTGTCCCGCAAACCGATCAAGCCCAGCAAGTCCCAGCGCAACGCCCGCAAACAGGCGGAGCGCAAGCAGTCCAACCAGAGCGGGCGGGCCTGACCGATGGCAGCACCACGACTCAGAACGCTGGAACGCAAGCAACGCCAGCGCCAAGCGCGCAAAGCCAAGCGACGGCTGCAGCGCAAGAGGTAGCCGCCACTGCACCGGCGCAAGCTCGGCCCGATAACTGGCGATCCAGCATGCTGCGCGCTGCACCGGTGGCCCGTGCCATGGGCATCGAGACGCGTGGCAAGCGGCTGGCAGAGGTTGTTGCTGAGGTGGATGCGGCGGATGCTCAGCGCGCTGGCGTGGCGCCGGCGGACACAGGTAGAGCAGGCGAAGGCTTCGCGACGAGCTACGAGGGCAGCAACGATGATCCAACCACACCAGATTTACGGGTGGCAGATGTCGGCGCGCAAGGCGCTAGCACTGCTGCGGCAGACGGGCGAAGTGACGCGGCTTCAAGCCAGGCAGCTGGACAGCCTGCTGCGCAGCCCGCCGAAGGACAACGCACAGATGCCAGAGAGCCTGGTGCCTCTGTGCCTGAAGCTGTACCTGGCCGAAGTGGCACCGGCGAATCAGCTGCCAACCTGAGCAACACGCAGACCGAGGCCGCGCAGTTCAGCCGTGGCACCCCTGGCATGACGCCAGAGCTTGCCGCCGCGATCCTGCGGATCAAGATGCCCGCCACTGTGGATACGGTGCGCGCGGCCGTACGAGACCTGGTCGGTGGCCTTGGCACTCTGCCCAACCGGCTGGGCCGCGTGGTCGTGGCCACTTCTGCGGAGATCCGCCAGACCTGGGAGCCGCTGATTGGGCCCGTGGCCATGGAGGCCGCCGGCGACACCGGCCGCGCCCAGGGGTTCTACGACCCCAAGACCAAGACCGTGTTCCTGATCGCCGACCACATTCAGCGTGGTCAGGAGGCAGGCGTCGTTGCGCACGAGCTCATGCACAAGCACGGCGAGGCCGTGCTCGGCGCCGAGGGCTGGCAGCAGCTGCACGGGATGATTGAAGGCTGGGCCAGCGCGCCAGAGGGCAGCATGGAGCAGCGGGTCTACAGCGAAGCCCAGGCCCGCGTGCAGTCATCCATGCCAGAAGGTGCCCAACAGCAGCAGTATTCGTCACAGGAGCTGTTCCCCTATGCCGTGCAGGTGGCGCTGGAGATGGGTGTGCGGCCAAATCTGCTGGCTCAGCCCGGGACTGTCGCCCGCTGGCTCGGCCAGGTGCGCGCCGCGCTGCGCCAGGTGTGGGCCAAGATCACCGGCAAGCCCGGCCAGTTCGAGGCGCAGGACATGGTGAACCTGGCATTCGGCATCGCCCAGCGGGAGAACCCAGAGCATGCCGGCGAGCTCGATGGCTCGATTGCTCCGTTGCGCACAGCGACCAACTTCCTGCAGGCGCGCCAAGCAGTGAAGGAATTCCAGGGCAGCGAGCTGACAAATGCGTCCACAGGCATGACTGCCGTGCTTGCACGCAACAGCTTGGACAAGATGCTGAGCGGCAAAGCTGTGGCCAAATCCGAGACGCCGGCCACCCACGCTATGGCGGTGGCCAACGCAGACAGCCTGTTCGAGCGCGCAATTCTGGGATGGAGCAAGGAGGACCGTGCCGGCGACCCGAACATTCGGGCCATTCACCGGTTCTTTGCCCCGCTGGATGTCGATGGGCGCACCAAGCTGGTGAAGCTGACGGTCAAGGAAAGCGTGAGCGCGGATCGCCAGAACCCGCTGTACACGATCGAGGCAGTGGAGCTGAATGAAAAGATGCCAGGGGATGCTTGGCTGGAGGCTGCTGCCCGCGAGGATGGGGTGAGCCTGGACGAAAAAAGTCCCCTGCAGCGGGGAGTAGGTCGGCAGGATGACCAGCAAGCTGGCTCCCGAGCAACCCTCACGTCGCCCCACGGTTTTACCCCGGGCGACTCTGCAGAGGACGTGCGTAGTTTAGCGCAAGAGGTGGAGCGTCGCAATTCTGCCCCCTCACCGGCGCCTGATAAGGCCGAACTCAGCAAGGGATCGGGAGGCGAGGGAGTGCAGTTCAGCCGCGCAACAACAGTTGATGCTGGGTACACCCCAGCACAAAAAGAAGCGGCTGAGCATGCCTTCGGATCAGTGGCTGAGAAGACGTTGGCCGAGCGTGCAAAGGAAATGCGCTCCAACCTTGGAATCAAGCTGCGCCAGGGCCTGGTCGACCAGTTTGCTCCCATCAAGGAGGTCAGCATGCACGCCTATATGCTGGCCCGCCTGTCCAAGGGCAGCGACGGGGCGGTGGAGGCTGCCTTGCTGTACGGCAAGCCATTCCTGAAAGACGGTGTGGCCGATGTGAATATTCAGGATGGTGGCTTTGCAAAGGTGCTGGCCAGTCTCAAGGGTGAGCACGACCGCTTCTTCCAGTGGGTTGCCGCACTGCGTTCAGAGCGCCTGATGCGCGAAGGCAAAGAGAATCGGCTTACGCCAGCTCATATTCAGGCCCTCAAGACATTGAATGCGGGCCGCTTTGAAGATGGCACTCCTCGCATGCCAGCTTACGCAGCAGCGCTTCGAGAGCTGAACGCATTTAACGAGGCCGCGCTCAAGGTCGCGACAGAGTCAGGCCTCTTGGATGACACCGCTCTTGAGCTGATGCGGGATCAACCTTACGTCCCGTTCTACAGATTGATGGAGGATGAACAGCAAATGAAGGGCCCGAAATTCAGCTCGGGCCTGACCAACCAAGTGGCATTCAAAAAGCTCAACGGCGGCGTGGAACAAGTCAATGCCGACTTGCTGCAGAACACACTGTTGAATTGGAGCCACCTCTACGCAGCGGCCGCGCGAAATCGCGCTGCTCTCGCCACGCTGAAAGATGCTGAGGGCATGGGCATTGCCTACCAAGTGGCTACTGAGACCACGGGCGCCGTGAAGGTGATGCGCGACGGGGTGACCGAACATTGGATGATCGAGGATCCATACTTGCTGGACGCTGTGTCCGCGCTGCACTACACCCCGAGCAAGCTGGCCCAGGGCATGGCGCCGTTCAAGCGGCTGCTGACCATGGGCGTGACGATCAATCCCACGTTCAAGATCCGCAACCTGATTCGCGATTCGCTGTCCGCCATGGCGCAGTCGGACCTGGGCTATAACCCGTTCGCCAACGTGGCCCAGGGCTGGAAGGCGATGGACAAGAACAGCCAGACCCAGGCCTCGATGCTGGCATCGGGCGGCATTATCAAGTTCGGCACACAAGAAGACACCGGTGCGCTGCGCCGCAAGATCGACAAGCTGGGCGGCACCATGCTGGACAAGGATGGCTTTGGCAAGCTCAAGAGCCAGATGGCAAGCCTGTGGGAAGCCTACGAGGAATTCGGCGACCGGACGGAAAACGCCAACCGCGCAGCGCTGTACGAGCGCCTCATCGCCAAGGGCCACAGCCATGCCGAGGCCTCGTTCATGGCGCGCGACCTGATGGACTTCTCCATGAGCGGCAAATGGGAGATGGTGCGATTCCTCACCCAGACGGTGCCGTTCCTCAACGCACGAATGCAGGGCCTGTACAAGCTAGGCCGGGCGGCCGCCGAAGATCCCAAGCGCTTTGGCGCTATCGCGGGTGCAGTTTCCCTGGCCAGCCTGGGCCTGCTGGCTGCCTACCAGGATGACGAAGACTGGAAAAAGCGCGACGACTGGGACCGCGACAGCTACTGGTGGTTCAAGATCGGAAACCAGGCCTTCCGTATCCCCAAGCCGTTCGAAGTGGGCTCCATCGGCACGATGGCCGAGCGCACTGCAGAGCTGATGTTCAGCAAGGAGATGACCGGCAAGCGCTTTGGCGAACGTCTGAGCGACATGATCTTCAACACCTTCGCCATGGATCCCACGCCCCAGGCGGTCAAGCCGCTGCTGGATGTGTACGCCAACAAGGACAGCTTCTCCGGCAAGGCCATCGAAGGGTTTGCTGATGAACGCCTGCGCCCGCAGGATCGCTACAGCGACCGCACGTCAGAGGTGGCGCGCTTGCTGGGATCCTGGGGCCTGCCTGATCCGGTGAAGCTGGCCAAGGGCGACTACTCGGCCCTCAGCCCCAAGCAGATCGACTTCCTCATGCGTGGGTACACAGGCTGGCTGTCCACCGTGTTCACCACAGCGACCGACACCGTGCTGCGTCCGATGATGGGTCGGGGGGATCGCCCAGAGATGCAGATGCGCGATGTGTTCCTGGCAGGCAACTTCGTGGAGAACCTGCCGACCAACTCCAGTCGCTACGTCAGCACCATGTACGACCAGGCCCGGGAGATCAGCCAGGTGTGGGCGTCCTACCAGGCAGCAGTGAAGAGCGGCGATGTGGAAGGAGCGGCAAAGATTCGGGCGGCCAATCCCGAGGCGCTGGCCAAGCGCATCCCCGTGGAGGCGGCTAAGACCCGGGTGGCTGAACTATCGCAGCAGGCCAAGAAGGTAGAGGGCGACCGCCTCATGAGCGCGGAAGCCAAGCGCCGACGCCTCGATGAGATTGCTGCCCAGAAGGATGCAATCGCCAAGCGCCTGGCCACGCTATGAACTGAGGGTGCCCTGGCGTAGGAACTGCCACACGAAACCGCAAGCGCCGAGCAAGACGATGATCACCCAGAAGGAGGACCACATCTCTCGGCGCTGATCGCGGGTGGTGAGATTGAGGAAGATGACAATCAGGATGATCGCTCCCCAGAAGACGAGTGCTGCCATAGCCGGATCTTAGGTGGCATTGGTGGCCAGGGCAATCCTGCCTGATCGGATTTCGCTGCCTCGCTGCGGGCTGTGTACACCGATTCGGGTTGGACGCCTTCTGACGGCTGGGGAACACTGTCCCTCATGCCAATCCTCCCAGCAACCGACCAGCAGGCCGCAGCCAGAAAGCGGGGCAGGTAATGCCACGCACGGTAAGCCTCGGCGCCATTCTGGGCCTCAACAACCGTCTGCCGTCCACCCGCATGGAAGTGGCGCTGCCCAACCGCACCACGGCCGC
>NZ_APCR01000460.1:0-13984 GCF_000410635.1 Comamonas sp. B-9 | reverse complement strand
GGTTTGCATGGAAATCAACACGCCAGGAGGCTGGCGACTGGTGCCGCGCTAGTGAACCAGGCACGACTGCATGATGGCGTGGGCCGCAACGTCGTTCTGCGCAGCAGGGGCCTTGTCCAGGATGCAGGTGGCGTAGTTCGCAGCCATGGCTGGTGAGGCCAGGAGCAGGGCTAGGGCGGCTAGGGTTGGGCGCATGGGGGGATGGTAGCGCAATTGAGGTGAGAGCCGTCGAGGTGCCTGGAGGGTGGGGGCTGGTGGAGAGGTAGCGACGCAACAAAGAACCGCCCTGAGGCGGTTTGTTTACTTCACGCGGCGAATCATCTTTCGTCGCATCCCCTCTCGGAAGAGGTGTCCACCGATCTCGGCAAGGGAGAACATTTCTTCTTCAGAGATGCTTCCCTCGATCTCGGCCATGAACTGAGCCAGAAGCACCATTGCAGCATCTGGGTCACAAGGGATGCCCAGCTCGTCCATGCGCTCGGCCTGCAGGCGGAAGGTCTCGATGTAGGGGTCTACTGATTTGGTCATAGCTGCCTCCTCTTTGGATGCTACAGCGCAGGCAAAAGAAAAGCCACCCGGAGGTGACTTCTATATTTAAGACTCAGTTTCTTTGGGCTTATGGGTTTGGAGGATTGACAATCCAAGCAGGAGAGGGCCGTAAGGTTGTCGGCCAGTAAGCCATGCGACCGTTTCACGTATGGCACCATACAAAACACTATGGGCAGTTATAAGAACACCCCGCTTAGAGGTCGCATCATCGAGGGATTCATCAGAATGAATTATCGCCATGCACTCCATGTCAACATGATATGGATATTGCTTATCTTTTTCGGAGTTTACAACCGTCCGCATGGTAGCTACCCACACGTTTTGGCGATCCGGAAATGGCTTCACTTCGATATTATTACTCGGCGGAGGACTTTCCTGTCCTCCAGAGCTATATCCTGAAACCGCCTCGACAATACACTTAGTGAAAAGTAAATTCTCCAGAGAGATTGGGTGAGAATCAGCTCTATTTGTCATGCGGCGTATCGGTCTAAATCGCAGTTAGGATCATTCACAGCGTTAGGGAAGCTGTAAACTGTAGCCCCTCCTCGCCCGATAGAGAGTGGCTTATGGGTGTTTACATTCTCAAGTGCGGAAACATAATCTTTTACTTCCCAATTGAATGACTCCTCTGATTCATCGATAACTCGAATTTCAAGTCGTGCACCAGTTGCGCGAGCAAGTTTGACCATGCTTTCGATAGTTACATTGCTATCGCCACGAAATACTTTACTAATGTATGCAGCGCTTGTTTTGAGCTTTTCGGAAACTTCCTTATATGTCAATCCGGCTCGTACGCGTTGATGGTCAAGGCTAACAGCAAAGCGAAGCTTTGCAGCCTCGACCCAATATTCATCGGTCTTGCGGGCTTGTTCCACAAAATCTTTGAGTACTTTGCTAATCTTCTTCATCTTCGATGATCTCCAATGTGTCATCACTAATTGAGGCCAAATAGCTATTCCGCAAGTCCGCAGCCCTCGCTACGGCACTCTTGTTAGCTTTAGGCCCTGTTTTCCTCACCCCACCAGTGCATACGGCGATCTGCCCATTTGAACCTTTGAAGAAGAACAGCCGAAGTGGTCCTTTGATGAATTCAAAGATCTGCTCCCTCTTGTTGGCTTCATGCACCCATGCGTGAGAAGCTTTCTCAAGCCCATTCGCGGCCAGAAACTCTAAAATTTCGACCAAGCCCAGCCTGGCCGCTGCTGTGCCTTGCTCCCCCGTTTCCAAGAATTGCTCTGTTGGGCACTCCTCGCCCTCCATCGTGGCAACGATCTTAAATTTGTCTTCGAAGAGCAGCTTGACTTTCAATTTTAACCCATAGGTTAACTTCGCGCTGAGAAGGATGCAAGAGCGTTCTGCATGTCCTCCTACAAAGAGATGAAGTGTTGTTTGTTAACAAATGTTCTGGTTGCGCAGTATACCGTAATAAGCTTTAAGAATCATATATTTGCGACAACTTTCAGAAGTTGTTGAAATCTGTCTTTACTTGCAATAACCCCATGAGATGATGAGCAGCTACTGGAGATCCTACCAGCATTTTCCTTACATAAGCTTACATGGCTTCTCTTGGTCGATGATTGGCGGAAGCACGCCTTCCAGCACCCTCAACCTGTGCACGCCACATTCACAAGTCAGGCAGCGTCGTCCACTGCCGCCTGCCTCCTGCCGCGCGGCAGCTCGGAGTGTTGACCTGGAAAGAATGCTCTCTCGATTTCGCGAAGCCTGTTCACACCGAGGCCCTTGATCTTGAGAAGCTCAGCCGGTTCCACCGCCTTCAGCTGCTCGGGCGTAGTGATTCCAGCATCGAACAGGACCTTGACTGTCGCTGGGTCGAGGGCTCCGTTAAGAGATGAGCCTCGGATGTGCCGTACTGGTGCATAGACCCGCGCCGGTGTAAATGCCTTGCCTGGGAAGAACGCTTTCTCAATCGTTCGGAAGCGGAACATGCCCAGGCCCCACATCTTTACGAGCTGATGCGGATAGGCCATGCGCAACGCTTCCACCGTATGAATCCCATTCCTTTCGAGAATACGCTTCACTCGGGGCTGAAGTACGTCACCCAGGGGTGTTTCGGCTTGCGGCGTGGTTGTGTCTTCTTTCATATGCACGCATCATAAATTTGAACGCGGAGTCATCCTAGCTCCTGGACCCAGCTTGTGCCGACTCCCTATCTGCCCTCTGGAGTTCCATGAGCAAGCGCCATAGAGCAGGTCGGTACTTAGATTTCCCATCAAGGGTATCGCTCTTCAGATCGTCCCGGAAGTCAGGTACATAGTACTGGCCAGGGAAAAGAAGCGCTTCAATCTTCCTGAACGCACGGGGACCTATGTCGGACATTTGGAGCAGCCCCTCGGGGTATAGCCGTCGTACCTCTCCCATGGTCGTCATCCCGTTTCTAGCAAGGGCCCTCCAAAGTCTTGGAGGCAAAATTTCCTTCAGCGATACGCATTCTTGATCGTGTGTTTCGTCGGTCATCCAATTCATGAATAAGATCATACAAATCAGAACTGACGAACACTTACAAATCGATGTTTTTAGTTGCTTTCGCAACAGAGTTGGAAAGAAGATGTGACAGATGCTCATGAAAAAGCCCTCTGACGAGGGCTCTTGGTCAGTTCGACTTGCGTCGGCGCATGAGGCCCATGGATCCGGCAACCAGCCCCGAGAGCAGCAGCAGACCAATGCCGCCCAGGGTAGGGACTGTCTTAGGGGCGGTTGGTGGAGGAGGCGCTGTCACAGTAAATTCTTGCGTCTGAGTGCTACTGGTTCCTGTGAGGGTAGCGGTCACGGAGTACTGGCCGGCGGGCAATCCAGCACCTTGAGTGCTGTAGGTATTGTCCGGATTCAGAGTAGCCTGAATGTTTTCGACATATCCATTAGGACCAGTGATAACAAGGTCTACAGTGGTTGATGTCCCGGGGTTCGCAACTGACCCAGAGTACACAGGCTTGGTAAAGGCTGGCAATGTTCCAGGATTCGTCAGAGCCAAACTTGAAGGCGGTTGTCCTGCCACAAGTAGTCCATCGACGGCGAGTCCGGACTGATAACCGTTGTCAGACCAATTGACCACACCTACCTCTAATCTATATGCCCCAGGATTTGCGACCACGTAGGTAGCTTCAACCCAACCGGAATAGCCACACCCGTCGTCCCAGCATCCGCCAGAGCCATCGTTGACAGTTCCTAGTGGAGCCCAAGTGGGTGCCCCCGGAATGATTGGAACGCTTGGAGGTGTCAACGTAGCTTGATGTGGAGGCATTCCGTTGCCTGGAACGACCGATGCTACCGGGTCAGTTCGAGCAGTGAAAAGAAGTGCCACTTCATTTCCAGAGCTGTCCAATAGTCTCGCCCAAGCAAAATCTGAAAATTCTCCACCGTCACTGGTCACGTAGTTGAATTGGAAACTAACAGGCGAGTTTGATGCAGGAACTGCAAACGTTGGAGATGTGTATGTAGCGCCGCTTTTTACGTCAGCCGTCGGAACCCCAGTGGGGAGATTAGACGTTTCAAAATCTGGTGGTGTGGCACCGCCTGAGCTTTGCTGAGTACTGACCCACGCATACCCGGTGGTGCCTGCAACAGGCGCGTCAGTTACGACTCCATCGGCTGTTGATGTACCACACCCAATCAGATTGCTGCATGTCCAGCCAGTGGTGTCAATTGCCCAGGATTGGGCTGAAAACACTAATCCGGCTGTAGCCAATAGAGTCGTAATTTTCATCTTTTCTCCTGAGAGTTGAGCTCCGAATTGAAGCGGGTGAACACATCCTTCACGATAGTTATTCAGTGCTTTGAATTGCTTGAAGGAAAGGGGTGTTGGAAGGACCAAGCAATGATGGTCGGAATTTTCTATAAAGCTATAAATTTAAACAGATTGTTGCGCACTGTCCATCACTGAAATTAGTGACAGGGATAACCCGAGCTAATAACAGCAGGACGCAAAAAAGCCCGCGTCTGCGGGCTGCTGGTCACTGTTCTCCCTGAGGGATCAAGTGCTTTTCTGTGGAACTCTCCGCACCCTTGCGACGCCAAGCATGCCGAGCAAAGTCGTCAGGAGAATCAGACCCCATCCTTGAACTGACGGAACTGTTTTGGGGGCTGTTACCACCGGTGCAGTCCAGGTTACATCCAATGTGTTCGAGGTGATGGTGTTCCCAGTCAAAACGAATGAAGCTTCTATGGTGTCGGTGCCTACACCACCATTGCCAGCGTATGTGAAGTTGACCTTGCCTTCAGCATCAGTAGTACCGGTGAACGTAGCTCCAGCATTTGGGCCGGCGGTGACAGTGAAGGTGACACTGACATTTGGCTGGGGCACTCCGTTGTCATCGTTGATGACGGCTTGAGCAGTGTGCTGCGCACCCACGGTGTGCGTGTCGACAGTCTGGCTCAGCAGGATGCCTGCGCCGATGATGGCAGGAGAAGAGCTTTGGAAGTAGGCAAAGAAAATGTTGTCGTCTGACGAGGCATTGATGGTGTACGTAGAAATCGATGTCGTGCTTGAACTTAAAAACGGCAACAGAGAATAAAGTTCATCATCTGAACGTGCATTGGTTGAAGGTGCCAATGGATCTGCGGGGTTGTCATTGCTGTCGCCCAGTCCCCCGACAGTGATGAGAGCGCCATCGCTGTGTTCGCCATCGTCGTCTCCACCTGCAGATGATGTGAGGGTTTGACCATTGACTTGAACAACGCTGTTTTGGCCAGTAGTTCCTTCCTGGTATCCAAACGAGATACCTAATCCCATATCAAGCTGCGAACCAGGGACAGCAGGGTCGATAGGTGAGGCAAGCGTCACGTTAAAGGTGTCACCCATGATCTCCTGAGCACCAAAGTTCAACAATACGCTTGAAGCCTTTGGCTGGCTGGGATCATCAAAAACCACAACCAAAATGCTTCCATCAACAAGACTGCTTCCAGCGACGGATTCATCCACTTCAATTCCACTTATTCCTACAGCAGCAGGATCAAGAATTGGTTTGATGATGCTGGTGACATCCGCACGATAGTTGTTAGATCCAATGCCGTTTGGAAGAGACTCGACCCAATTGACCGGCTGCCCAGCAAGCGATATGGATGCGTTTGCAAGTACGGCTCCCGAGAAACCACTACTGGCCGTCATCAGGAAAGCAGTTTTCACTGTTGCCGAAGAACTTGGCTTATTCACATCGATGTTGCATTTGTCTGAGACGGTCCCGCAGCCATCAACCGACAGTCCTAGTTTTCCCGTTGCGCTATAGAAATTGACCAGTGCAGCATGGGCTGGTGCCGCCAAAAGGGCGAATGCGGCTGCAGAGGCTGATAGGACGGAGCGCATCTTAGGTTTAGTTAATTGCATCACTTTGGTCTCTCTTTACGCAGTGTGAATTAGTGAATAGTGTGTAATTGCTTACATGAGTATACGTATTCATTTGATTTATGACGAATGTATTTTTTAAACACAATGTTCATCACTGCGGAAGGTTGATGCTGGTCAAGCAAATTTCGACGCACTGTCTGCTTTTCGCTTCCACCCTGTGGGGTTCGACTCTCATCGCACCGGTGGTGACACTGGGGCATGGCTCTAGCTACCCCCTGTAGGGTTTGTCCGTTCTGCCGCCATGCAAACAATGAGAAGCCATGTTCAATGCCGCAAAGGTATAAGCCATGGCAGCAAAGCCCGTTCCCCTAATGCAAGAATCGCGCTCGCATCTCACCACCGCTGAGGCAGCGCATCACCTTAACCGCGCCAAGCAGACGCTGCAGCTATGGGCTTGCGGTGCACGCAATGGTCCCGTCACTCCCATCCGGATCAATGGCCGACTCGCCTGGCCGGTGAACGAGATCAAAAAAGCGATGGGACTGGAGGGCTGAGTCATGGATGCGATTGAAAAAATCACCCCCATAGTTGCTGTTTTCGATGGTGAGTTGCTCGCATCCTCCGAAGCTTTGGCTGCCGGTGTAAAGCTTTCGCACGCCAGCGTCATCAAGCTGGTGCGCAAGCATCAAGCTAACCTAGAGCGATTTGGGATGGTCAGATTTGAAATCCGACCAAGATCCAAAGGTCAGCATGGCGGTGGAGATGTGGAGTTTGCGCTCCTGAACGAACAGCAATCCACACTGCTGATCGCCATGCTGCGAAACAGTCCTGTGGTCATCGAGTGCAAGGTGCGTCTGGTTGAGGAGTTCTACCGCATGCGCGACGCACTGAACCAGCAGGCCCAAGGCCTGTGGAGGCAGATGCAGGCTCTCATTGCCAAAGAGGTTGAGTCCAAGGTGAAGGCGTCCTTTGGCTCGCGCCTGATGCTCGACCGCAAACGCCAGATTCCATTCTTTGAATCCGAGCACCACAGGCTGGAGGCAGAGATTCAGCCTGCGCTGCCGCTTTTCCACTGAGGTGGGCTTCGTGGGGGGGCGAGTGGATCAGCGGCCGAAGATCATCTGGCCAACGCCAAAGATCATGAGGCCGATTCCACCAACCATGCCGATTAGACAGACAATGCCCACCATACCGCTCCAAAGGAAGGCGCGTTCCTCTTTATCCTTCACCTGCTGGTCAGCACGGCGCAAAAGCTCCATGCTCTCTAGGTAGGTAGGAGGACGTTTGAGAGGGTCGAATTTGGCCATGGGTCAGGAATTCGATCAACGGCCGAAGAAACTGAAAAAGAAGACAAGCACTCCGCCAATCAGGCCGGCAAGTCCCAATACACCTATGAAGATCTCAAAAAGAGCTTTTCGGTCTTCCTTATCCTGCACCTGCTTATCTGCACGACGAAGAAGCTCCATGTTCTCCAGGTAGGTCGGAGGTCGTTTCAGAGGGTCGAACTTGGGTGCCATGCCCAAGATATTACCGCACAACTCCAAAAACTTGGAAATCCGTCCCTGAGCCTGCATCCATGGCCATCCTTCCATGTGCTTAGCTGCCAGGAATAGGGCGCCCTCCAGCTCCTCGCGTGAGACACTCCCCTCAAGCAAAAGCCCCTCTCGGATCAGCCGGCCTCGCGTAGCAAGGAATGCCTTCTGCCAGGCTTTGTCTGGGCGCAGTGTGCCGGTCTGAAAGCAGATTAGCTCCTCGGCCGTGTAAGCACAGATTTCATCCGCCTCCCCGCGCGCAGAGAGTTGATAGCTCCCGGCGTCATCCACATAGGTCTGACGGATATGGGTCTGCAGCTGCCGCAGACCCATATCTCCCGACTTCGCACCGTTCTGAATGGCTCGCATGAAGGTAGGCCACTCGGCGCCCAGCCACTTGCGCATGCCGTAGTGGCCAACAGCCTCGTGAACAAGGGTTTGAGCAAGGGTGTCAGGCATTTGCTGAGCAACAACATGCACCTCGCCTCGATAAAACAGGCCTCGGACATCATCTGGCACCTGCACGGGGAGATGGCGGGCCGTCGGTGCAATGTGCACCCTGGGCCCGCGCTGCCAGCGCGAGGTGAACCAGTTTGTGATGGCGGTGGCGTATGTCGAGTTCATGGAGCGTGTTGGCTGGGAGTGGGAGACGAATCGCGAGAATTAGCCGTGCAACTCGCGCCAGAGCTTCGAATTCTTGCGAGGCTTCTTTACGATCCTGGCTTTGAAGCGCTGGAAGGATGCATCGTTTTGGCAGAGAACTGCTTGCTTGGCCTGTGCGATCTCGTTCCACATGGCATGTCCAAGGCGGGCGATTTCATTTGTCTGCGCGGGTGGTAAATATCTGCCATAAGCCCGTAGCATGTCGCTATGCATTTGTAGATACAAGTGCATATAGGTGCAGGCTTGCGCTGCCTTGTCGGGTGTTGTACGATCCATTTTGTGATCTTTCTTGCGTAAGAGCTTTCACATCCGATGCCTCAACGGGTTCTAGCCGTTGGGGCATCACTTTTTGCGGAGTTCATTGGATAGCTGCTGGCCACGTTGCTGCCTCCGCTTTTAGAGCCTGCATTGCTGATAGGACCTGCTGCAAGACTCGTGTTGCTTCCGCATCTGCACTGTCTGAGACCAGCACTCGTCCTTGTTCAAAAAGGCCAGCAATCAGGATTGCCCCACACAGCAACTTGCCCTCGGTTGTCAGTTGGCCATCTATTTCCGCACTCATGCCGCGCTCCTCCGCAACATCCCGTCCTTGGCTAGCAACTCTGCGATTTTTGCCAGTCCTTTCTGTAGGATGACCGGCTGCTGTACTACTTGGACGCCTTCCGTTCGTTTGATCTCGACCGGGATGGTGTCGAGGTAACCGGAGGAAATCTTGTCTGCATATGCGCAGAGGCGCCCACTATGGTCGCGGTAGTACCACTTGTGGATCAGCAACCACTTAGTGAGATGGCTCTCAACTACCCCCAGCAATTTGGCAGCGGGGCGAACTGTGTGCTTGCCGTCCAAATTGGCGAAACGATCCAATGCTTCAACCTTGGGTGCAGCATCGGCTAACGCTTCTGCTTGAAATTTGTTTTCCAGGGCAAGCTGGTCGCGCTGCTCGATGGCTTCCGCCGCCAAGCGCAGCGCCTCTGGCATAGATTGAGGCACGCGAGGCTGCTCAACTTTAATTTCCAGCTCTTGCCAGCGTTTCACCACCTTCATCCGTGCGACAGCGTCGTATCCCAGCAGCAAGGTCAGCGTGGTGTCCTTGTCCAACTCGTACTGTGGATACGATCGGCCATCCTTTCCAATGTAAGTCGTTGATTCCGCGCATGAAAGCAATTCTGCTTTCGTGAGTTGCTCAACCAGATTGCGGATATCTCTCATGACATCGGCGTGATTTTTCCCTACGAGTTCCGCAATCTCACGGCTGGTCATTGTGATCGGCGTGTTGTTGATGTTGGCGATGTTGGTCATGCTGTGGCTCCTTTTTGCTGGGCTGCTTCTTCGGCTGCACGGCTTTGTTCCAAGCGGACGGTGATTTCGCTGTTGAACGAGCGACGGTTATCAATTGCCCTATGTTTCAACCAAACTTTGAGGTCTTCTGGTAGTCGCACCGGAGAGGGCGCGCGTTGTTTGTTTCCTTGCATACTTTCCTTTCAATGAACCACCGTGATCCATTACTGAATTAAACCACGGTGATCCATCATTTGCAATACCCACATGAACCACTGTGGTTTATGATTGGCGAATGAGCAGAGAAGACCCACAAATGAAGATCCGGCTACCTTCGGAGCTGAAAGAAAAGATCGAAGAGGCTTCTAAAGAGGCTGGCCGCAGCATGAACGCGGAGATCACCAGTCGCCTTGAAGGTAGCTTCGAGTCCTCTCATACCACCGAGGAACAGGCTTTTCAGGAAGGCTTTGAGTTGGCTAGCTTGCGCATTGAGAACGCAAGATTGAAGGAGCAGATCGATGCGGAGCGCATGGAGTTCTTCAAGAGCCACCAATCTGCAGATACCGTTGGAAAGTTGCTGAATCAGCTTCCAGCGGAGCTAGTCAGCCAATACGGACTGCATCTTTACGAATCCGAACTTGACAAGGCTCTTGCCGAACTAGAGAAGGTCTACGACAAGGCTGGACCAGCAAATGCAGCTCACCAAGAGCTGTTGAAGTCTGAGTCTCCACCTGGGCCCGTCGGTAGATCGAGCGAAAAATTTGCGCGCATGGACAAACGTATCTATGAACTGAAGGAGCAGATTCATTTATTGAAGCAGTTCATCAGCGGCATACACGCCTATCGCAAGTCTCAGGGGTTAAAGGAACTGCGCAACGTTACTTCAGTTGCAGTGCTGCTTGAAACGAAATGGAAGGGTTGAGTCCTTTCCGGAGGACCTTTCTATGTTCCGAGCAGTCCAACTCACCCTAGTCACCTCAAGCCAAAACCATGAACCTTTTTCCAGAAGATTCCAGCAGCAAGACCGCTCGTGAAATGATGGAGCAGTACCGAACGAGTCTGGGCCTCAATGACTACGTTTCTGAATTGGAAAAGATGAAAAGGGCGGCACTGCCCGCTTCTTACATGAATCCTGCGCTCGAAACAGCATTGGAAGTGCAGGAGCAACTGAAGAAAGTATTGGTTCCTAATTTGGCGTGGGAGGCGGTGAGCGGAAAACTTTCTGAGCAGGCTAGGAAGATGGTCGTGGGAGACGTCTTTCAAAGCGCTCGAGAGGCAGTCTCGCAGTTAGACGATCTAAGTGGAATGAGGCGTATCAAGGAGCGGACTGAATTTCCAGGGTCTGACTACGCCGGCAAGTTGTGGGCATTTCGAGATACCTTTTTTCTTGACAATCTTGCTCAATCTGAGCTGATAAAAAAATACTCCGGCTTTGAAGCAGGAGCTGCTTATCTAGAGAGCTTAAATTCGAGCCTTGATGCATTTAAAAGTGCGCAGGAGACTTTGGAAGGATTAATTCCAAATTGGCTTGAGGTCGAGCTGGGGAACTCTAATTTTGATGAAACGGAGCAATCAGTACTTGTAACTACTGCAAGTAAATTGGTTAGCGCGGAGGTCATCAAATCGGATCTCAAGCAATACGCAACACATGCAGCTGAAGTTGTTTCTAAGCAAGAAAACCCGTGGGTTAAAGTTCTTCTGATCGCAATATTTGTGGAGATATTAAAGGCTATTTTAAACTGGCAAGTTGGCGTAATGATGACCCAATACGCTCCACATGGCCTTGGCGGCAGCCCTCAAGGGGAGACGAAAGCAGTTCAGGAGCATGCAAGAAGGTACTTCGGTTCTCCCGAATTTCTTAACTCCCATCGGTTCGTGTCAGTTAAAGAGTTAACGGTACGTCAAAACCCGCGTTCGAGATCGCCTTTGGTGGGAGGCTTGAAATTCGGATACACAGTGGAGATTCTGAAGAACGAAGGCGACTTCACACTGATCCAATGGCAAGGTAAGGGCGAGGACAGCGATGCCCAAATTCAGGGCTGGGTCTTCTCTCGTTATCTAGAGAAATTCAAATAGCCATTCAGCCCTCTCTGGAGGGCTTTTCTTTGACAAGGGGGGATGCATGGACGCAGCAGCCTGGGGGTTCATCGGTACTCTTGTTGGTGCCCTGACCAGTATCGGGACGACCTGGATTGCCAGCACCGTTTCCCGCAACATGCAGAGCGACAAGCAGAAAGAGGAGCGTCGCGAGAAAGCCAAGGACTTTCAGCGAACCACGTTGCTGGACCTGCAGGAGTCGATCCATGATGTGGAAAGGATGTTTCGAAAAGTCCACTATGAGCAATTTAAGGAGTTTGCGAAAACTGACAAATGGGGAGGTGTGCGCCTGACTGACGAGACCGTGCAAAGAAGAAGTGTAGCCGTCCGAAATACCACTATTTTGTTAGAGAGAGTGGAGAACACAGAGATACGGGATGGCATTAGGTCCTTTATGCAAACCATCTCTAAGCAACTTGCATTAAAGGATCTTCACGACGCGGAAGATCTCGAGAGGGAAATGGAGTCAAAGTTTGATTATTTGATAAAAGACTTAGGCGCAGTCCTTCGCAGCTACTACTGATCCATATCGTCATATTTGGTTAATTTAATTGGATGAATAAATATTAAATTAATCAAGAATTCCATTGTTAAAATTAGCGTAATTTATTTATTCTTACTTCTTGCTGTGATCGTTTTAAAGCAAAAATTTATGCCAAAATAGCCTTTGCAAGTTTTGCAATATTTGAAAAGGTTTTTATGGATTTTAATACAAATGAGCTTATCGATAACTGGCATGCAAATGCAGAAAATGCAGCATATATGTTGCACAGTAATGAATTGATGGGTCAGTGTTTGGTCGTCATGTATGCTTCAATTGATGCTATGGGTTTGTTGAATGCCGCTAACAGTGTGGATCAAGCATCAAGCGAGACTTTTAAAACGTGGGTGAAAGATTATTTGTTGCCAAATGGCAAATTTAGATGCAATGAAATGGATTTGTGGGCTGCTCGATGTGGAATTCTACACACATTTACATCGGGGTCAAATCTGTCAGCAAAGGGGGCTGCAAGACAAATTCAATATTATGGCAGCCAAGATTGGAGCGAGCAATATTTAAAAAAACTTGACTCTATAGCAAGTGATACGCTTGGCGAAGCGGCGGTTTTTCAAAGTAGTTATTCTCTATATGATGCTTATATTGTGGGCTTGGGACGGTTTGCAAATGATTTGAAAGCTTTGTGCAAACAAGACGTTGCAAAGGCAGAGCGCATGAAAAGAGTTCTTGGAGTCTTTGCCGTCAAGCGCAACTCTTAACTTGTCCTATGTTCCCCCCCCGTAGGGTTAGCCCAACTCCCCCCATCCGCCGAAGATACGCAAAAGCCGCCTCGGTGGGCGGCGTGGAGGAAGTGGATGAACCAAGCACATAACCGCCTTGCCGACTTAATTAAGGATCCGCAACGCAGCGCAGCTCCAAGAGCTCAATCTGAGCTGGAGGGTGTTCTCTCTGCACTTGAGGTCGAGTTGACCAGCTTGACCGATGCCGTGGCCGTATTCGTAGAGCGCGTGGCTCCAGTCTGCCGCGATCTGCCTACAGGTGAAGGCTGCAATGAGGCAAAGGCACATGCCAGCTCGCCCATCGGTGGACGCATTGCCGCGCAGATCGAGCAGGTCCGAGTACTGAAGCATCGCATCAACACTCGGATCTCTGAGCTGGCCATTTAGTCAAGGGGCAAGCACATGACCCAATCAGAGGACGCCAGTGTATTCCTGGCCAATTTGGACCCGTCTGCGCTTCAGGTCGGTAATGGCTCAGATGGCTTGCCAGTATGGATCGGTGTCGATGCGGAAGCGCAGAAGGTTTACAAGGTCTATGCCAACGGGCTGGCTCAGGGATTTGGCGATGGCCGAATGATCATCATCAACGGACTTCTGCCTGCTCACCAACAGTTGCAGGTGACTTCTGGGCGTCACCTGATGCTTTCAGGAGAATCGGGTGCTTTAGTCTGTGAAGCTGATCCTGCCCCTGTGTTTAAGACTGACCTTGAACGCTAACCCATTCAGTTACGAGAGATGTGCGCGCCACACCATGCCCATCGCCAGTAATTTCGCTGGGTTTCGGCTCTCGGATCACATAGAGGTGACCTTCGGCGGTTTTTCGTGCTTTCCCACTGAGTGTCGCTTTCATCTCTGAAACTGCCATCTCAGGGATCGCTGAAAGGTAATCTTCTGAATAGTCATCGATCCAAAATTTCGTGCACTGTTCGCAGGTAAAGCGCTTGCCATGTGGTTTGGAAGTGATGACGAAAGACGCGGTCTGGCCGCATAACGGGCAAGTTTGAGATGAAAGAGTCATAAAGCCCTCTCGGGATGGAAGTTGCGGAACTGCCATCGTACCCGGGAGGGTTTTTCTATTTACCAGCACCCCTGTGGGGTTCGCATTGAGAGCGCAGGCAGGGAACACTGTCTGGCATGCCATTCCTCCCAGCAACCAACCACCAGGCCGCAGCCAGAAAGCGGGGCGGGTAATGGCGCGCACTGTCAGCCTTGGCGCCATTCTGGGCCTGAACAACCGCCTGCCTCCCACGCGCATGGAGGTGGCTCTGCCCAACCGCACCACGGCCGC
>NZ_KE148671.1:42075-53382 GCF_000410635.1 Comamonas sp. B-9 | reverse complement strand
CGGCGGCGCAATGTTCACCGGCGCCTGCACACCCGGCGGCAAGCCGGGTGCGCCCGGCCGCTCGGCAAACAGCGCGGTGGCCAGCTGCGCGAGCAGCTCGGTGGAGATGGGCGCGCCCGATGGCTCGGGCAGGCCGGATACGGCGGAAACCATGGCGGCTCCTTTGCTCACTTGTAGGTATCGGGGTAGTCGTGGTACTTGTTGATCTCCACGTCATCGAGCACAGCCAATGCATCGGGCGTGTGCACCGCCAGCGAGCAGTACAGCGAGATCAGGTACGAGGCAATCGCATGGTTGTTGATGCCCATGAAGCGCACCGACAGACCCGGGCCCTGCTCGCCGGGCAGGCCGGGCTGGAACAGGCCAACGACGCCCTGGCGCTTGTCACCCACGCGCAGCAGCAGGATCTTGGATTTGCCGTCCGCCACCGGCACCTTGTCCGAGGGGATCAGCGGCACACCGCGCCAGGTGATGAACTGCGAGCCAAACAGGCTGACGGTGGGCGGTGGCGTGCCGCGGCGCGTGGCCTCGCGGCCAAAGGCGGCAATGGTGAGCGGGTGGGCCAGGAAAAACGCCGGCTCCTTCCAGACCTTGGTCAGCAGCTCGTCGAGGTCATCGGGTGTGGGCGCACCCGTCAGCGGGAAGATGCGCTGGTCTTCCGCTACCTGGGCCAGCAGGCCGTAGTCGGGGTTGTTGATCAGCTCGCTTTCCTGGTTTTCCTTGATGGTCTCGATGGTCAGGCGCAACTGCTCCTTGATCTGGTCATGCGGGCTGCTGTAGAGGTCGGAGACGCGGGTGTGCACATCCAGCACGGTGCTGACGGCGTTGAGGAAGAACTCGCGCGGCTGCGCGTCGTACTCGACAAAGGTGCGCGGCAACTGGTTCTCATGGGTCTTGGCGGTGCAGGCCACCCGGATGTCCTCGGGGTTCTTGACCTGGTTGAGTCGGTAAATACCCGCCTCGACCGGCACCCACTGCAGCAGGTGCGTCAGCCAGCGCGGGCTGATGGTGGAAAGCTGGGGAACGGTCTTGGTGGCGTTGGCTAACTGCCGTGCAGCACTGTCGCCCAATGCGGTCGTGCCGCCTACATTCGCTGTCATATTTCTCTCCGGTTGCGCGTGTGAATGAACAGGAAAATCATCGCTGGCGGGCGCTGGGGCCTCAACCGGCTATCGCCGCCAAGCGCCGCATATGCTGGGCCCGCACCAGGTAGTGCTGGTGCAGCTCCTCGCCGCGCAGCACCAGGGTGGACTGCGGCACCTGCAGCGCCTGGGCCAGCTTGCCGATGGTGGCCAGCGACACCGCTACCTGTCCCCGCTCGACCTCACCGACATAGGAGCGGTTCAGATCGGCCTGCGCGGCCAGCTGCTCCTGCGACCAGCCCATGGCCTCGCGCGAGCGGCGCACGGCCAGGCCGAAATGGTGGGAAAAATCATTCATAGCGCGGCCTCCTCGGCGGGCAAGACGGGTTCGCTCCGGGAGCGCTGCGCAGGGTTCTGTGCAGCGGCCTGCAGCGAGGCCTGGGTCACATGCGCGCCGGCGGCCACGCTCTGGGTCAGCCAGACATTGCCGCCAATGACGGCGCCAGCGCCCAAGGTGACGCGGCCCAGAATGGTCGCGCCCGCATAGATCACCACGCCGTCCTCGACGATCGGGTGGCGCGGCTGGCCCTTTTGCAGATGGCCTTGTTCGGTCTGCACAAAGCGCTTGGCGCCCAGGGTGACGGCCTGGTAGATGCGCACCTTGCGGCCGATCACCGCCGTCTCGCCCACCACCACGCCGGTGCCATGGTCGATGAAAAAGCCCTCGCCGATCTGCGCGCCGGGGTGGATGTCGATGCCCGTCTCGCTGTGCGCGAGCTCGGCCACGATGCGGGCGAGCAGCGGCAGCTGCAGTGCATAGAGCTGGTGCGCAATGCGGTGGTGGATCAGCGCCAGCACGCCGGGGTAGCACAGCAGCACCTCGTCAACGGTGCGGGCAGCCGGGTCGCCCTCGTAGGCGGCCTGCACATCGCTGTCGAGCAGACGGCGAATGCCGGGCAAGGCGAGCGCAAACTGGCGCGTCAGCCCCTGGGCCTGCTCCTCGGTGCCTGCGGGGCTGCGCTGGGTGTAGCGCAGCTCCAGCGCAATCTGGGTCTGCAGCCGGTGCAAGGCGGCATCGAGCGTATGGGCGACATAAAAGTCCTCGCTCTCCTGCAGCAAATCGTGCGGGCCCAGCCGCATCGGGAACAGCACGCCTTTGAGAAGACCCAGGGTCTGCGCCAGCGCATCGCGCGAGGGAAACTCGCGCCCGCCGGGCTCCTGGCTGCGCTGGTGGGACTCGCGCCACTGGCGGCGCTGCTCGGCCAACTGTGCGGCCACTTCTTGGATGGGAAAAGGGGTGGTCATGGGGTGCTTTCGTAGGGGATCAACGCGCGCTCATGGAGAGGGTCAGGGCTTCAGTCCTGCACCCAGGGCAGTTGGTGGAAGCGCCAGCCATCGCCATGGCCGCGCTGCTGCAGCGCATCGAGCTCGCCTTCAAAGCCCTCTTGCACGTTGAAGACATGGCGAAAGCCCGCCGCCTCGGCGGCCTGGGCTGCCAGCACCGAGCGTTTGCCGCTGCGGCACAGCAGCAGCGCCACGGCGTCCTTGCCGCCGTGGGCGGCCAGGCGCGCTTCGAGCTCGCGTACAAAGCGCGGGTTGCGGGTCAGCGCCGTGCCCGTCGCCCAGGGGACATGGATGCTGCCGGGCACATGGCCGACAAAATGGCGCTCCTCGGCCGAGCGCACATCGACCAGCACCGCCAGCTGCTGCTGCACCAGTTGCCAGGCCGCCACCGGCGGCACGCTGCCGGCATAGCCCAGGGACTGCTCGTTCGCCGTTTTCCAGGCTGCCTCCAGCACATCGGGCAGGCTGATATCGGTTGTCGTCATAAAACGCCTCTAAGGTCAAATGGATGGGGATAGCCACCAATTTAGGCCTCTGGACGCCGTTGGAACAGGAATAAAAATGCGCTTGTACATGCGTTTTTCACATATACGAGGCCAGCCACCTGCGGCCTGCGCCTATAGATCTATTCACTGAATAAGGCTATATTGAAATCAGAGCCTCGCAGTGGACTGCAGCCCTTCAGCCCCGGCCCGCTGCGCAGTTCTGCGGTCGCAGTGCAACAGGCCAAGCGCTGCGGTCCTTCCTCAAAACAGGGCTGCAATGCCCGCTGTTGGCACCCTGCACGGTGCTGGCAACCGGCAATGACAGCCTCCTACAGGAGACAAAGATGGCTGTCATTACCCATTCCCATGATCTGCATTCGCCCGCCCAGGCCGGGAGCCCCCACCGGCGCCATGTCAGCGCCAAACGGGTCTGCCTGGGCCTCGTGCTGCTGTGTGTGGCCATCGCCGCGCTGGCCCTGCCGCTGGTGCGCGACGGGCTGCAGCTGATCCAGACCCAGCTGCACTGGCCCGCGCTGTCTGGCTGGCTCGCCCAGGCGCCCATGGCCAGCTGGCTGATGATGTTTGTCTGGGGGGCGCTGGTGCCGCTGTCCTTGATCGCAATGCTGCGCTACCACCGCAATGCGCTGGGGGTCGTCGTCGCGCTGGCCTTTGCCGCCGTGGCCGTCATCTGGTATGTACACATGCCCGCCCAATCGGGGTGCGCTGCGCAGTACAAGGACAGCATCTGGTGCTCGGTCATCGCCTGGGGCTACAGCCTGAGCCTGGGTATCAGCAACGCCGTCTACCTGTTTGCACTGGTGATGGCCTTGCTCGGCGGCATCAGCGTGGCCGCGATTCCTGAGGACGATGAAGAAGACTCTGGGCCGCAAGCGGCCCAGTGACGGTGTTCAGCGCTGAGGCATGTCGGCGTCGGTGTAGCACAGGCTCACCGTCGCATCCCCCGGGATCGGCGGCATGCTGGCATTCCAAGCCTCCCAGGCGGCCACCATAGCCTGCAGGCGCTCCGGTAACACGGTCGCCAGGTTGGCGCGCTCGCGCTCATCGGCGCGCAGGTTGAACAAATAGTCCACGCCGTCGACCCGCAGGTATTTCCAGTCGCCATCGCGCATCGCGCGCTGGCCCCGGTGGTTCATGCGCCAGAACAGCGGCTGATCCTGGTGCCAGGCCGCATCCTGCAGCAGCGGCAGCAGCGATTGTCCGTCCCAGGGGTAGTCGGCAGCGGCCTGCGCACCGCCAATCTCCAGCATCGTGGCGCTCCAGTCCATGGTCATGCAGGTCTGGCGGCTCTCGCCCGCAGGGGCGATGACGCGTGGCCAATGGGCCACCCAGGGCACACGGATGCCGCCCTCGGTCAGGTCCATCTTGCCGCCCACCAGCGGCCAGTTGTCCGAGAAGCGCTCGCCGCCGTTGTCGCTGGTGAACACGATCAGGGTGTCGTCTGCCAGCCCATGTGCCTTGAGGCGCTCCACCAGGCGGCCAATGCCTTCGTCCATGTGGTGGATCATGCGCTGGTAGCTCTCGACATTGCCGCCATGCAGGTGGTAGATGGCCTGCTTGTTCTCGGCCAGCTCGCGCGACAGCGCCTCGTCGTCCCGGGTTTCCCAGGGCCAGTGCGGCGCGGTGTAGTGCACGCTCAAAAAGAAGGGGGTGTCCTGCTGCGCGCCAGCTGCCATGCGGTCGATATAGTCCACCGCATAGTCGCTGATCAGGTCGGTCAGGTAGCCGGGCTGCGCACGCTCGGCCTCGCCAAACCAGAGGTCATGCTGGCCGTTGGCACCACAGTGGCTGAAGTAATCCACCCCGCCCGACATGGGCCCGAAGAACTCCTCGTAGCCGGATTGGAGCGGGCTGAAATGCGGCGGGTAGCCCAGGTGCCACTTGCCCATCAAGGCGGTGCGGTAGCCTGCTTCTCGCAGCAGCGATGGCAACGTGGGGTGGCTGGGCGGCAGGCCCAGGTCCGGGTTGCCGCGCGTGGCGGTGCGGATCGGCTCTTCAGCCGCGCCGCGCAGGCGGTACTGGTAGCGCGCCGTCATCAGCGCAAAGCGTGTGGGCGAGCAGACCGGCGAGTTGGAATAGCCTTGCGTGAGCTTGAGGCCCCCGGCGGCCAGCGCATCGATGTGCGGCGACACGGCCCCAAAGCTGGCATGGCGGCCGCCATAGCAGCCCAGATCGGCGTAGCCCAGGTCATCGGCCACGATAAAGATGATGTTCGGTCGTTTCAACACGGGGTCTCGCTCACAGTCATGGCAGGCCGGCACCCGGTCGGTGCGCGGCCTGCGTCTGGTATCTCAAAGGGCAGCAGATCAGGGCTTGTAGCCCGAGGCCTGGATCACCGGCGCCCACTGCTTTTTGTAGGCCTGCAGTGCCTTGGCGGTCTGCTCGGCGCTGCTGGCCACCGGGTCCAGGTAGTTGGTCGCAAACTGCTTGTGCACCTCCGGGTCCTGCATCAGCTTCTGGATGGCCGCGGCATAGCGCTGCACCTGGGCGGCAGGCATGGACTTGGGCGCGAAAAAGGTGTTCCAGCCAGCGGCAGACAGGTTCACACCGGCCTCCTTCAGGGTCGGCACATCGGGCACGGCCGCGTTGCGGGCATCGCCACTGACGGCCAGCAGGCGCAGCTTGCCCGCCTGGTGCTGCTGCACCAGCGTGTCGAGCGTATCAACGGCAACCGGCACCTGGCCGCCCATCAGATCGGTGAGCAGCGGGGCCGAGCCCTTGTAGCCCACCGCCTCGGCCTCGACGCCGGCTTGCTGTCCCAGCATCAGCGCAAAGAAGTGCGGCAGGCTGCCGGTGGCAGGCACGCCGATATTGGCCTTGGCCGGATTGGCCTTGAGCCAGGCGAGCAGGTGCTGCATTTCCTTGACCGGCACGGCGCTGGACACAGCGACGCCAAACACATAGCGGTTGACTTCGCTGACCGGCACAAAGTCCTGCTCGGCGTCATAGCCCAGGTTGTTCACCACCAGCGGCGCCACCACCATGACGGCGGGGTTGGCCAGCATCAGCACCGGCTGGTTGGCGGGCGCGTTCTTCACAAACTGCGCGGCCACGCGGCCGCCAGCGCCCACCTTGTTGTCCACGATCACCGTACTGCCCAGGCTGGCCTGCAGCTTGTCGGCCACGATGCGCGCGACACGGTCGGTCGCGCCGCCGGGCGGGTAGCCGACGATGATGCGCAGCACGCCGTCCTGGGCCTGCGCGGGCAAGGCCCACAGCGACGAGGTGGTGGCCAGCACCGAGGCAGCCATGGCTGCGGACTGGCCGAGAAAATGACGACGTTGAACCATGGGGAGAGTCTCCGATGCTTATGAACAGGGGCCGCATGGGCGGCCGATGCCCTCTATGGTGCCGCGTTTGATCTAGCCTAAAGGCATAAGCTTTTTCAGCCTCCGCACAAGCGCCAGCGCAGCATGCCTGCACTGTAGAAAACCAGGGCACAATTGTTCTAATCAACCATCGCCCGGATTTACCCGCAGTGCCGCCCAGCCCCCTTGCCGATCCGCAGCAGCCCAGCGACCTGCTGCTCTACCGCCTGGCCAAGCTCACCGCGTCGGCGGGCCGGCTGGTCACGCGGCTGTGCGAGCGCCACTACGGCATCACCCGGCGCGAATGGGGCGTGCTGATGTGGCTGGCGCGCCAGCCCGGTCTGCAGCCCTCGCAACTGGCCGATCTGCTCGAACTCGACCGGGCCCGCATCTCACGCGCCATCGCCTCGATGCAGGCCAAGGGCCTGCTGCACAAATCCACCGAGACAGGCAACCGGCGCCGCGCCGCGCTGCAGCTGAGCCCTGCCGGCCAGCGCCTGCATGATGCGCTGCTGCCCCAGGTGCGGCGCATCAACACCGACCTGGTGGCCGCGCTCGACGCCGATGCGCTGCAGCAGCTGGACCAGAGCCTGCACAGCCTGCAGCAGCAGGCCAACCGGGCCGCGCAGGACGGGGCCAGCGATGCCGCCTTTCCGCCGCGCCAATCCGGCCACCGCCAGAACCACCTGGGCTGAGCCGCCGCAGGAGCGCAATCTGCGCGAACTTTGATCCATACCCTACCCGGGCAAACCGGCATCGCTGCCCAGGCATCGGCAACTGCGCGACAATCCTTGCCCATGAGCACGACATTTGCACCGCTGAGCAACGACACCTTCTTGCGCGCCTGCCGCCGCCAGGCCACCGACTACACCCCGCTGTGGCTGATGCGCCAGGCCGGCCGCTACCTGCCCGAGTACAAGGCAACGCGCGCACGCGCCGGCAGCTTCATGGGGCTGGCCACGAATGTGGACTACGCCACCGAGGTGACCTTGCAGCCGCTCGAGCGCTTTGCGCTCGATGCCGCCATCCTCTTCAGCGACATCCTGACGGTGCCCGATGCCATGGGCCTGGGCCTGTCGTTTGCCGAAGGCGAAGGACCGCGCTTTGCCCAGGTGGTGCGCGACGAGGCCGCCGTGCAGGCGCTGGCGGTACCGGATATGGACAAGCTGCGCTATGTGTTCGATGCGGTGACCAGCATCCGCCGTGCGCTGAATGGCCGGGTGCCGCTGATCGGTTTTTCCGGCAGCCCCTGGACCCTCGCCTGCTACATGGTCGAGGGCAAGGGCAGCGATGACTACCGCCAGGTCAAGTCGCTGATGTACAGCCGCCCCGACTTGATGCACCGCATTTTGGAGGTGAATGCCGACAGCGTGGCCGCCTACCTCAACGCCCAGATCGATGCCGGCGCGCAAGCCGTGATGATTTTTGACAGCTGGGGCGGTGTGCTGGCCGATGGCGCCTTCCAGCAGTTCAGCCTGGCCTACACCAGGCGCGTGCTCAGCCAGCTCAAGCGCCACGGCGCCGATGGCAGCGATGTGCCCCGCATCGTGTTCACCAAGGGCGGCGGCATCTGGCTGCCCGAGATGCGCGATCTGGACTGCGAGGTGCTGGGCCTCGATTGGACCGCCCACCTCGGCAAAGCCCGTGCCATTGTCGGCGGCGAAGCCGGTGGCCCGGGCAAGGCGCTGCAAGGCAATATCGACCCCAATGTGCTGTTTGCACCGCCCGAGCGCATTGCCGAGCAGGTGCGCCATGTGCTCGAGAGCTTTGGCGCGCCCCATACCGACACCAGCCGCCCCGGCCCCACGCATATCTTCAACCTGGGCCATGGCATCAGCCAGTTCACGCCGCCCGAGCATGTGGCCGCGCTGGTCGAAGCGGTGCACAGCCAGTCGCGTGCGATGCGCGCTTGATGGCGGCGGCTGAGCGCTGCTATATCGCCCAAGCAAAAGCCCTGCCGTTTTAAATGGCAGGGCTTTGTTGATGGGGCAGAGAGCGTCGCTTCTCAGCCCTGCGGCGGCCGGTTCGCAATGGTCTGCAGCAGGTGCTCGGTGCACTGGACCATGCTGGCATGTTGCTGCGCCTCCTCCGAGGGGCACAGCGCCGCTTCGGCATCCGGCCCCCCGGGCACGGAGACCCAGTGCAGGCGCGCGCCCAGGCTGGCAGCGGCCTGCAGCAGGCTGGCGCTGCGGGCAATCACCGCGACCTTGCCCGCTTCCATGTTGAAGCGGTCCAGGATCTGGCGCAGCAGCGCGGCCTGGGCGTCCAGGCAGTCGCAGTGGTCATCGGGCGGATGGGGGCAGAAGAACACCGCATCGACCTTGGCGCCGACGGTGGCCAGCTCCTTGTACATCTGGCGGTGGTAGTCATTGAGTGCGGCGCAGTCGTAGAGGCCCCGGCCCAGACCGGGCTGGTTGGCCACCAGCACCACATGCCAGCCAGACAGGTTCAGCCGGGCGATGCTGATAGCGGCATCGGGCATGGTCTGCCAGTCCTGGTGACCGGTCAGCTGGCCCAGCACCGGCTGGCCGACAATACCGTCACGCTCGAGAATCGCAAGTTTCATCACAGGCTCCCTCCGAAGACAGGCTGCGGCACGCGGCCCTGGCGGGCGGCAGCCATGCACAATGGCTGCGCGCCCATCCAGCTTATCAGGCAGCGACCAGGCGCGACAGATCGGCGATACGGTTCATCGCCTCATGCAGGGTCGCCAGCAGGCCCAGGCGGTTGGCCTTGAGCGCCGGGTCTTCGGCATTGACCATCACATGCTCGAAGAAGGCATCGACGGGCGTGCGCAAGGCCGCCAGGGTCTGCAGGCTGGCGGTGTAATCGCCTTCGGCAAACTGGGCATCGGCCTTGGGCGCGACGGTCTGCAGCGCGGCAAACAGGTCCTTCTCGGCCTGCTCTTGCAACAGGGCTTCGTCCACGCGGGCGCGCACCGGGCCATCGGCCTTCTTCAGGATATTGCCCACGCGCTTGTTGGCAGCGGCCAGTGCGGGTGCCTCGGGCAGCGCGGCAAAGGCACGCACCGCTTCGAGGCGCTTTTGCACATCGGCCAGGCGCTGGGGGCGGTAGGCCAGCACGGCTTCCACTTCCTGGGCACCAAAGCCTTGCTCACGCAGGCTGCCGGCCAGGCGGTCATAGATGAAGTCGGCCAGCGCGGCGCTGGCGTCTTCGATCTTGTCGCCAAAGGCGGGCAAGGTGCTGACCAGCAGGGTGTCCAGGTCCAGCGGCAGGTCCTTTTCGACCAGCATGCGGATGACGCCCAGCGCATGGCGGCGCAGCGCAAACGGGTCGCGGTCGCCGGTGGGCAGGTTGCCAATGCCGAACATGCCGACCAGGGTTTCAAGCTTGTCGGCCAGTGCGACGATCACGCCGACTTCGCCCCGGGGCAGCACATCGCCGGCAAAGCGCGGCTTGTAGTGGTCTTCGATGGCGTCGGCCACTGCCGTGTCGAGCTGGTCGTTGAGCGCGTAGTAGCGGCCCATCGTGCCCTGCAGTTCAGGGAACTCGCCCACCATGTCGGTGATCAGGTCGGTCTTGGCCAGCTGCGCGGCCTGGTCCACCTGCTTGCCCAGCTGGGTGGCACCCAGCTGCTGCGCAATGCTCTTGGCGATGGCGCGCACGCGCTGCACGCGTTCACCCTGGGTGCCCAGCTTGTTGTGGTAGACCACCTTGTCCAGCGCTTCGACGCGCGAGGCCAGCGTCTTCTTGCGGTCCTGGTCAAAGAAGAACTTGGCATCGGCCAGGCGCGGGCGCACCACGCGCTCGTTGCCGCCGGTCACGGCCGATGCGTCAGCGGGGCTGATGTTGCTGACCACCAGGAACTGGTTGGTCAGTGCGCCATCGGCAGCGAGCAGCGGGAAGTACTTCTGGTTGGCCTTCATCGTCAGGATCAGGCACTCCTGCGGCACACCCAGGAATTCCTTCTCGAACGCGCAGACCAGCACATGCGGGCGTTCGACCAGGGCGGTCACTTCGTCCAGCAGTGCTTCGTCGTCGATCGGCTTGACGCCGCCGCCCACGCGCTCGGCCGCAGCCTGCAGCTGGCGCACGATCTCGGCCTTGCGCTCGTCAAAGCTGGCAATCACCGCGCCCTGCTCGGCCAGGGTCTTGGCATAGCTGTCGGCATCGGCAATCGCCAGCGGATCGACCAGCGCTTCAAAGCGGTGGCCATGGGTGGTGTTGCCGGCCTTGAGGCCCAGCGCTTCGATCGACAGCAGCACCTCGGTGCCGTGCAAGGCCACCAAGCCGTGCGCCGGGCGCACAAACTGCACGCTGCTCCAGCCGGGCAATTCGCAGTTGCCTTCGAGCTGGTAGGTCATGACTTTGGGGATAGGCAGCTTGGCGATGCTTTCGGTCAGCGCCTTTTGCAGGCCTTCGGCCAGGCTGACGCCAGCGGCCGTGCTGTCGTAGAACAGCGCTTCGGCCTTGCCATCCTGAGCACGCTTGAGTTGCGGCACCACCGAGGCATCCGCGCCCAGCGCGGCCAGCTTCTTGAGCAGGGCCGGCGTGGGCTGGCCATCGGCCGACAGGCCGACTGCCACCGGCATCAGCTTTTGCGACACCTGCTTGTCAGCGGCGCGCGGCAGCACGTCGGTGATCAGCGCGGCCAGGCGGCGCGGCGAGGCATAGGCCGTCAGCTGCGAGCCGTCACCGGCCAGGCCCTGCGCGCGCAATTGCTGCAGCAGCACCTGGGCAAAGGCATCGCCCAGCTTTTTGAGCGCCTTGGGAGGCAGCTCTTCAACAAACAGTTCAACCAGAAGATTGGGAGAGGAAGTCATCAGGATTTCCGGGTATGGCGCAGCGCGAAGATGGACAGGCCCAGGGTCAGCAGCGGGAACCATACGTTGTAGAGTTCACTGACCAGGACCTGCACACCGCGCTGCGAGAAAAAGCGGTCTGCAGCAATGGGCGAGACGGCAATCGGTCGCCAAGGGCTGAAAAAACGTTCGGAGCTCAAAGGCCACAGCAGGGCAATGCCGCTGCCGCCGCTGGTCATCATGTCCAGCAAGGGGTGCGACAGAGTGCAGAAAAACACCCAGGCAAAGCCGGCCAGGCGCGGCACTT
>NZ_KE148671.1:37542-42065 GCF_000410635.1 Comamonas sp. B-9 | reverse complement strand
TTCCCCCCAGCGCCCCAGCCACAGGCCCAGCAGGCCCATCAGCAGTGCAAACAAGGCCGTGTGGGTGATGCCACGGTGGGCCCAGATGCCACTGCCGGCGCTGCCGAACTGGTAGGGAATGCCATCGAAATCCGGCGCAATCGCGGCCAGCGCGCCCACCAGCAGCATGCTGGGCGGCACGCGGCGGCTGCCCAGCGCCAGCGCTGCGGCAACCGGTACGGCGACATGCGTGAAGATCGTGGGCATGGGCAGCGCGGCGGGGCGTGTTTAGGCGGCAGCCTTGGGCGGGATCTGCGCGACCCACTCGCGCGGCGCCATCGGGAAGCCCAGGCGCTCGCGGCTGGCGTAGTAGCTTTGTGCCACGGCGCGCGCGAGGTTGCGGATGCGGCCGATGTAGGCTGCGCGCTCGGTCACGCTGATCGCGCCACGCGCATCGAGCAGGTTGAAGGTGTGGCCGGCCTTGAGCACTTGCTCATAGGCGGGCAAGGCCAGCTGCTGCTCCATCAGCAGCTTGGCCTGCTTTTCATGGGCGCCAAAGGCCTGGAACAGAAACTCCGCATCGGAATGCTCGAAGTTGTAGGTGGACTGCTCGACCTCGTTTTGGTGGTAGACATCGCCATAGGTCAGGCCGTCGGTCCACTGCAGGTTGTAGACGTTGTCCACGCCTTGCAGGTACATCGCCAGGCGCTCCAGACCGTAGGTGATCTCGCCGGTCGCGGGCTTGCAATCGATGCCACCCACTTGCTGGAAATAGGTGAACTGCGTCACTTCCATGCCATTGAGCCAGACTTCCCAGCCCAGGCCCCAGGCGCCCAGGGTCGGGTTTTCCCAGTCGTCTTCGACAAAGCGGATGTCGTTCTTCTTCAGGTCAAAGCCCAGCGCTTCGAGCGAGCCCAGGTACAGGTCGAGGATGTTGGCAGGGGCGGGCTTGAGCACCACCTGGAACTGGTAGTAGTGCTGCAGCCGGTTGGGGTTCTCGCCATAGCGGCCATCCTTGGGGCGGCGGCTGGGCTGCACGTAGGCGGCTTTCCAGGGCTCAGGGCCGATGGCGCGCAGGAAGGTGGCGGTGTGCGAGGTACCTGCACCCACCTCCATGTCATAAGGTTGCAATAGCGCGCAGCCCTGGTCGGCCCAGTACTGCTGCAGCTTCAAAATGATTTGTTGGAAATTCAACATGGAGAGTCTGGTGGTGGACGCAGCCTGCTGCTGGCGGCCCGCAATGGGGCGCGCAGCGACAAGATCGGACTGCATGCATGCCTTGCTGCCTGTCTGCACCAGCAAAGCGGTCAAAAACATTTGATTTTAGTGCTTTCAGCCGCGCCATGGGTGGCGATAGCCGAGCGCATCAGGGGCCAGAGGCTCCAAGCGCCATCCCTTGGCAAGGCGGGCAGGTGTTGGCGCCGCGCCTGCGCTGCATCAGCGGTCTCATTTTGATAGCACACCGGGCCCGCTGACGGGGCCAAAAGAAAAGCGCCCGAAGGCGCTTTGTCAGAGGGGATGGCCGGTGGTGGCGATCAGGCCGCTTCCCAGCGCTTGAGCACCAGGCAGGCATTGGTGCCGCCAAAGCCAAAGCTGTTGGACAGCACCTGCTTCAACTCCGCCACACGCGCCTTGGTGACCAGCGGCATATCGCCCACCGCAGGATCGGGGTGGTCCACATTGGCCGAGCCAGCGATAAAGCCCTTCATCAGCATGATGAGGCTGTAGATCGCTTCCTGCACGCCAGTGGCGCCCTGCGAGTGGCCGGTCAGCGACTTGGTCGACGAGAACGGCGGAATGCGGTCGCCAAACACCTTGCGGATCGCGTGCAGCTCAGGCACATCGCCCACCGGGGTGGAGGTGCCATGGGTGTTGATGTAGTCGATCGGTGCGTCCAGGCCTTCGATGGCCTGGGCCATCGCGGCGATAGCGCCTTCGCCCGAAGGCGCGACCATGTCTTCGCCGTCCGACGAGATGCCGAAACCGACGATCTCGCCCAGGATGGTGGCGCCACGGGCCTGGGCATGCTCCAGGCTCTCGAGCACCAGCGCACCGCCGCCGCCGGCAATGACAAAGCCATCGCGGTCGCTGTCATAGGGGCGCGAGGCCTTGGTCGGGTCGTCGTTGAACTTGCTGGACATCGCGCCCATGCCATCGAACAGGATGGCCAGGCCCCAGGACAGCTCTTCGCCGCCGCCGGCAAACATCACATCCTGCATGCCCCAGGAGATCTGCTGGGCGGCTGCGCCCACGCAGTGCGCCGAGGTCGAGCAGGCCGAGGTGATCGAGTAGTTGATGCCCTTGATCTTGAAATTGGTCGCCAAGTTGGCCGAGACGGTCGAACCCATGCAGCGCGTGACCTGGTAGGGCCCCACGCGGCGAATGCCCTTTTCACGCAGGGTGTCGGCCGCCTCGATCTGGTTGGCCGGCGAGCCGCCGCCCGAGCCCATGATCAATCCGGTACGCGGGTGGCTGATTTGTTCGGGTGACAGGCCTGCCTGGGCAATCGCTTGCTGCAGCGAGATCTGTGCGTAGGCAGCAGCATCTCCCATGAAGCGCAATTGCTTGCGATCAATGAACTCTTCGACATTGATGCGCGGAATGCCAGCGACCTGGCTGCGCAGGCCCATGTCCTTGAACACCGGCATGTGATCGATGCCGGAGCGGCCTTCGCGCAGCGAAGTCTCCACGGCTTCCAGCCCCACACCGATACAGGAGACGATGCCGGCCCCTGTAATAACCACCCGACGCTTCATGCTGCGTTTTCCTTGCCGTCGCCCTCGCGCAGGAACAACCCCACACGCAGGTCGTTGGCGACATAGATTTCCTTGCCGTCGGCGAGCAGTCGTGCATCGCCAATGGCCATGTTCAGTTTGCGCTTGATCACGCGCTTGATGTCGATTTCGTAGGTTACCAGCTTCACGTCGGGACCGACTTCGCCGGTGAACTTGACCTCACCGGCACCCAGGGCGCGGCCCCGGCCTGGCAGGCGCAGCCAGGTCAGGTAAAAACCGATCAGTTGCCACATGGCGTCCAGGCCCAGGCAGCCGGGCATCACCGGATCACCCTGGAAGTGGCACTTGAAGAACCACAGCTCGGGGTTGACGTCCAGCTCGGCGACAATCTTTCCCAGCCCGTGCGAGCCACCGTTTTCGCTGATCTCGGTGATGCGATCGAACATCAGCATCGGCGGCAGTGGCAAACGGCCACTTTCAGGGGTAAACAACTTGCCCTCACCGGAGGCGATCAGTTGTTCATAGGAAAAAGATTCAGCCATTGTCAGTCCAACTTCTGGTGGCGGTCACTCCGCCGCATTTCTCTGATGGTGCCCAGGCACCATTACCTGCAGGTACACATTATCCCGCTTCTGGGCCCGAACGTGCGAGACAAAGCCGTGGAGTGCGCTGTGCTTTGTGCCCCAAACCCGGGCTATCTGCGTTTTTTAACAGCAATTACATTTGCCAATGGCGGGGGTCTTCCAGCTGCCGCTATACGGCCCACCGGGGGCAGACGCCGTCATCTGCCGGTAATTTACCCGCTTAAGACGGCATCTGCAGCGCCGGCTGAGCGCCCGGTGCTCAGCGCCGCCGGCCCAGCCAGGCCGCCAGCAGCACCAGCACACCCAGGCCCCACAGCGGCCAAAGTCCCCAGCGACCGGCCCACTGGGCAAACCAGGTCGGACCCGCATCCACGCCCTGCACCTGCGCTTGCAGCACCGCGCGGCTTTGGTGCGGCAGGATCTGCTGCACCACGCCAGCCCGGTCGATCACCGCCGTGGCGCCGGTATTGGTGGCACGCAGCATGGGCCGCGCCAGCTCCAGGGTGCGCATGCGGCTGATCTGCAAATGCTGGTCGATCGCAATCGAATCGCCAAACCAGGCGATATTGCTGGCATTGACCATGATCGTCGGCGATTGCGCGCTGTCCACAAAGCGGCTGGCCAGCTCTTCGCCAAACAAATCCTCGTAGCAGATATTGGGCGCCCAGCGCTCCCCCGCCCAGGCGAGCGAGGGCTGGTTCATGCCGCCCCGGTTGAAATCGCCCAGAGGAATCTGCATCAAATCGGTGAACCAGCGGAACATTGGCGGGATGAACTCGCCAAACGGCACCAGGTGGTGCTTGTCGTAGCGGTAAGCCTCGGCACTGCCGGGCACCAGGCCCACCATCGAGTTGGTATAGCCCTGCTCAAAATCGCCCAGCGGCACGCCGACCAGCGCCGCCTGCTGGCCGCTGGCAAAGCGCTGCTGCAGCTCTTGCCAGTAGCCATGCGGGGTCTGCTGCAGCAGAACGGGGATGGCGGTCTCGGGCGCAATCACCATGTCCGCCTGGCTTTGCTGCAACTGCTGGGAATACCAGGCCAGCGCCATCGGGATGCCCGAGCTGGCCTGGAACTTCTCACCCTGCGAGATATTGCCTTGCAGCAACTCCACCGATACGGGCTTGTTGGGCGCCGCCACCACCGAAGCCTGGGGCAGGCGCTGGGCCAGCCAGAGCACCCCTGCCACCGCCAGCAGCGCAACATAGCCCGGCCAACGCGCCACATG
>NZ_KE148671.1:8904-37531 GCF_000410635.1 Comamonas sp. B-9 | reverse complement strand
CCCCCCCCCCCCCCCCAGCCACATCGCAGCGGCCGATGCGACGGCACCAATGCCGTAGACACCGATCCAGGGCGCCAGGATTGCGAGCGGCCCATCGACATGGGCGTAGCCACCGGCGCCCCAGGGGAAACCGGTCCACCACTGGCCGCGCGCCAGCTCGGCCAGCAGCCACAGCGCGGCAAACAGCAGCACCGCGCCGCTCAGGCGCTCGCCGCGCCAGGCCACAAACAGGCCGCAGACGACGGCGTAGTACAGCCCCAAAAATGCCGCCAGCCCCAGCACCGCCAAAACCGCCAGCGGCGCCGGCAGGCCGCCATAGGTGTGCATGGAGATAAACAGCCACCAGAAGGTGGCGCAGAGCCAGGCGCAGGCAAAGGCCCAGCCGATCAGCAGCCCGTGCCAGGGCCGCTGCACGCGCATGAGTGCCGCAGGCAGCACCGCCAGCGACAGCAGCTGCAGCCACCACAGCGGCTGGCCATAGCTGGCCGGGAAACCATCACTATGCCAGGGCCAGGCCAGCGACCAGGCTTGCAAGACCCCGGCGACCAGTGCCAGGCAGGCCCACAGCCAGGGAAAGCGGCGGGGTGACTCAAACAGGGAATAAGAAGAATAGGACGCGGGCACAGGTCAATCAGGGTTTGGCAGGGGGAACCACCGCGCGCTCTTTGGGCACGGCCGCTGGGCGCACTATACGCGATCCCCCTCTGGAGTGGGCAGCAGCGCGGAGGGCCCAGCGCAGCTGGCGGCTACGTCGGGCAATGGTCGATAGAAAATAACAAATGCAGCAAATTCGCTACAAAAGAGAATGCATTTGAGAACAATTATCGATTGCAATATAAAATTACAAACTAGTTACCCATCACTTCTGCCAACCCCTTTCACCCTTCCCAACCATGCAATACGCACGCTACACCCCGGTGGTTCACGCCGTTCTGCTGGCCATTGGTGCCATCGGCTTTGCGGCCCCTGCCTTGGCACAAACGGCTGACACTACCGACACCGCGGCAGCCAACGCCAAGGCCGACGCCCCCAGCACCACCTTGGAGACCGTGACCGTCATCGGCTCGGTCAACGACCTGCAAAGCCTGGACTTCTACGCGCCCAACTCCAGCGCCGTGCTGCAAAAGGACCAGATCGACGCGCTGGGCGCGCGCAAGCTCGACCAGGCCCTGCAGTACCAGGCCGGCGTGGTCAGCGAGCCCTTTGGCGCGGACAACAAGGTCGAGTGGTTCAAGATCCGTGGCTTTGACGCCTCGGTGTCGCTGGACGGCACCCCTACCTCGCCCAACGGCTACTTTGTCTGGAAGCCTGAAATCTTTGGCGTGGAAACGGTGGAAGTCGTCAAGGGCGCCAATTCGCTGGTCTTTGGCGCCTCCGAGTCCGGCGGTGTCGTCAACCTGGTGACCAAGCGCCCCAAGAAGGAACGCGCACTGCAGCTGAACACCGAGGTCGGCAACCAAAAGCGCCTGGGCGCTGGCATCGACTACAACGACATCGCCAATGCCGATGGCACCGTGTACTACCGCCTGGTGGCGCAAGCGCGCCGCGAAGACGGCATGCAGCGCGAAACCAATATGAAGAGCTACTACCTGGCGCCCAGCGTCACGATGGAGTTCACGCCCCAAACCTCGCTGACCCTGCTGGGCAGCGTGCAGCGCGAAGATGGCCGCCCCACCAACGGCTTCCTGCCCGCCTACGGCACCATCACCGATACGCCTTATGGCCGCATCGACCGCCGCTTGAACGCAGGCGAGCCCGGTGTGGACCACCTCAAGCGCACCCAGTCGAGCCTGGGCTGGCTGCTGAGCCACCAGATCAACAGCGACTGGAAGTTCACGCAGAACTACAAGTACACCCACCTCGATCTGGACCAGGTCAACACCTTTGCCTATGGCTCGGACGGTGACCGGACGCTGTCGCGCGGCTACACCTACACCGATGGCACCTCCAAGAGCCATTACCTGGACAACCGCATCACCGGCAAGCTCAAGCTGTCCGACAGCATCCAGCTGTTGCCCACCTTCGGTATCGACTACCTCAAGTCCGACACCGATGGCCTGAACAACGGCTTTGGCTTTGTGCCGGGCCTGGACATGTTCAACCCCGTCTACGGCGCGCCTTTCGACATCACCGGCACGCCTTATGGCCTGCACTCGAAGCAGTGGGGCGCTTATGCCTCCACCCAGCTGCGCGTGGGCAGCCACTGGAACTTCAACGCCGGCTTCCGCCATGACAAGGCCAAGAACACGGGCTCGGTCAGCGGCTCCGATGCGGCCTATGACGTGAGCAAGAACAGCGTCAACCTGGGCGCGATGTACATCACCGACTTCGGTGTCTCGCCCTACATCAGCTATTCGGAATCCTTCAAGCCCATCACCGGCGTGGACAGCGAAGGCAGGGCCTACAAGCCCTACGAAGGCAAGCAAAGCGAAATCGGTTTGAAGATGGAGCCCACCTGGCTCAACGGCACCCTGACCCTCGCCTACTTTGACATCAAGGAAAAGAACGCGCTGATCTCGGACGCCTCCAACATCCAGACGCAGTCGGGCAAGCGCACCAACAAGGGCATCGAGTTGCAAGGCGACTTCAAGCTGGGCGCGGCGACTGCCATCAAGGCGGCCTACACGCACAACAACTCCAAGCAGGACATCTCGGCCACGCAGACCGTGCGCACGCCGCTGATCCCGGACAACCAGGTCAGCCTGTGGCTGAGCCACAGCCTGAGCCTGGCCAACAGCCAGAAGCTGACCGTGGCCGCCGGTGCCCGCTACAACGGCCAGACCGAAGACCAGCGCTACAGCCCCGGCAAGCGCATCTCCGGCTACACCTTGCTGGACCTGATGGTGCGCTACGACCTGAGCCGCGAATGGGCGCTGCAACTCAATGCCCGCAACCTGACCGACAAGACCTATGTCAGTGGTTGTGACTTCTACTGCTACTACGGCGGTGGCCGCACCGTTGACGTGCAGCTGCAGTACCAGTGGAAGTAAGCCACTAAGATCGAAAGCCTAGCGCCCATGCTGCGGCAGTGTCCGCAGCATGGGGTGTGGCTTTTTCTCTGACTGCAATTCCATGACGACTTCTTCCGGCAGTGCCGCCCCCTCTGCCGCCGACACCGGACCCGCGCAGTGGTCCGTTCGTGCTTTGCTGACGGTTGTTTTTCTGGGCCTCACCGCCGGGGTGCAGATGAGCGACTATGGCCTGCAGGCCATCTCGCTGTCGGCCATCCAGAAAAGCTTTGCGATCAGCGATGCCGCCATTGGCGCGCTGCAGGGCCTGGCCGGCGTGCTGGTGGGCAGTGCCCTCGCGATTCCGCTGGCGCGGTTTGCCGACCGTTTTTCGCGCAAGCGCGTGCTGCTCTGCCTGATAGCGGCCTCCACCGCGATGATGGTGCTGAGCGCATTGGCGCCCAACTTCCCCCTCTTCTTTCTGGGTCGCTCGGCCGCCGGTATCACCGAGTTTGCAATGGTGCCGCTGGTGTATTCGATGATCCCCGACCTGGCGCCGCAGCGCCACCGCGTGCTGGCCAACCTGGGCTTTGCGGCCCTGGTCTCGAGCGGCGCCAGTGCCGGCTTTTATTTTGCCGGTGATATCCAGAGCGCGGCCGTCGCGCTGATCCCGGGTGACATGGATGCCTGGCGCAAGGCCTTCTTGCTGCTGTCGGTCGCCGGCCTGCCCTTGCTGCTGGCGGGCCTGTTCACCGCCGATCCGCCGCGCTACATCGCCAGCAGCGATGGCGCCAGCGGCGCCTCGCTGCGCCAGTTTCTGCGCGCGCGCTGGCAGCCCATTGGCCTCTTTGTCGGCATTGCCGGCAGCCTGATGGTTGCCGTGCAAGGCTTGAACCAGCTGATCGCCTTGGCGCTGGAGCGCCGCTTTGAGGCCACGCCTGCCCATATTGGCGAGGTGATGGGCCCGATCCTGCTGGTCAGCACCCTGGGCTGCCTGCCCGTGGTGGCCTGGCTGGACCGCTGGCTCGCCCAGCGCCTGGGCCAGGCGGTGCGCCCGCTCCTCATGGGCGTCTGCGCGCTGCTGGCCATCCCGGCCATCCTGATGCTGTTCTCCACCGCGTCGCTGCCGCAGGCCTTTGTGGTGGTGGGGCTCTTTCTCTTCATCACCTGCACCGCCAATGCGCTGGTGCCGACGATGCTGCAGGACCTCACCCCTGCCGCCTTGCGCGCCCGCATCTTTGCGCTGTGGAGCTTTGTGGTCTCGGTCTTCAGCGCGCTGGGCCCGCTGCTGGCGGGCTTTATCTCGACCTGGGTGGTGCAAGGCCATTTGCTCAGCGCCATCTCGGTCACGGCCGTGCCGGCACTGCTGGTGTCGGCCTGGTGCGCCTGGGGGCTGTTCCAACGCAGCCGCCCCCAGGCAGCGCTGCCACGCTAAACAGCTGGCGGCTTGCCGGCCGTGGCGCAGTGCTGGGCAAAGGCCCAGAGGCGCGCGGCCTGGCCCAACACACTCTCCTGCTGGTCGCTTTCCTGGTGGCCGCTGTCCGGGTTCAGCAGCAACAAGGCGGGCGCCGCGCTGGTGGAGCGGCGGCGCACATTGGCCATCAGTTTGGCCGGCTCCCAGTACGGCACGCGGTCATCCTTCAAGCCGGCCGTGCACAGCAGCGGCGGGTAGGCCGCCTCACGCACATTCTCGTAGGGCGACAGCGCCGCGATGTAGTCATAGGCAACCGGGTCGGCCAGCGGATCGCCCCAGTCCGGGCGCAGCAGCGGCACCAGCGGGTGGTCGGCATCGCTCATGGTGTTGAGCATGTCGACAAAGGGCACCTGCGCAATCACGCCCGCCCAGTGCTGGGGCTGCATGTTCATCGCGCCGCAGACCAGCAGGCCGCCGGCCGATATGCCCTGGGCCACCGTCTGCTGCGGCGTGCTGTAGCCCAGCTGCTGCAGATGCTGGGCGCAGGCGATGAAGTCGGTCATCGAGTTGCGCTTGTGCTCGCGGCAGCCGCCCTGGTACCAGTCATGGCCCTTTTCCGAGCCCCCGCGCACATGGGCGATCGCATAGCGGTAGCCGGCATCGGCCCAGGCGAGGGCCGGCAGCGAGAACGAGGCCTCGTGCGCAATGCCATAGGCGCCATAGCCGGTCAGCAGCAGCGGCTGGGGCTGGCTGGCGTCGATGTCCTTGCGCGAGAGCACCGTCAGCGGCACCCACTGGCCATCGGCCGCGCGCGCCTGCAGCCGCTCGATGCGGTAGTTGGCCGGGTCCAGTCCGCTCCAGGTCTCGCGCCCCACCTCGGTCATCTGGCCGTCGGCCAGGCGGATGTCCAGCCAGCGCGGCGGCTGGGCCGGCGTCTGGTGCTTGATGCGCACATGGCTGGCATCCCAGTGCTGGCCGGGCAGCAGGTCCAAGGTGTAGGCGGGTTCGTCAAAGCGGACCGTGGTTTGCGCCCCGTCGCGCTGCAGCAGCACCAGCTGGTGCAGGCCATCGGCGCGCTCGAGCCGCACCAGCGTACTGGCAAAGGGCTGCATCTTGATGATGGGCACGCCAAGGCGGTGGGCGGCCAGCGTTTGCTGGGGCTGCAGGTCGGGGCCCAGCCGCAGGATCTGGCGGTCGGTGGCGCCCCCGGCATTGGTCAGCGCCACCAGGCTGCCATTCCATTCGTTGACTTCGTAGCGGATGCCGCGCTCGCGCGGGCGCAGCAGGCGGGGCGCGGCATGCTCCTGGCCGGCGGCAATCAGGTGCAGCTCGCTGGTGTCGGGCCCGAACAGGCTCAGCACCACAAAGCCATTGGCCGCCGTGCGCGCCACGCGCATGAAGAGCGCCGGGTCGGCCTCCTCATGCACCAGCACCGGCTGCCCGCCCTGCAACGCACTGCGGTAGAGGCGCGATGGCCGGCTGTGCGCATCGCGCCAGATCCAGAACAGGTCCTGCGAGGACGGCGAAAAAGTCAGCCCGCCATAGCCAAAGGCGTCGCCCTCCACCAGCACCTGGGTCTGGCCGGTATCGGTGTCGAGCACGCAGATACGGTGGCGGTCATTGCCGATCAGGTCTTCGGCCCAGGCGTAGTAGCGGTCATCCGGGCTGGCCTGGTGGTCGGTGGCGCGGTAGTACCGATGGCCCTGCGATTGCACGGCCTCGTCGACCAGGGTCTGCACCCGGCCATCCGAATGGCTGCGCACAAACACCCGCTGGCCGCCCGCCCCTGGCTGGCTGCTATAGACCCAGCCCTGCAGCGCGGCGGGCGCAGCCAGCGCAGTGCTGCAGACATGGGCCGCCATCGCATCGTAGAAGCGCTGCGCCGATGCGGCCTGCGGCGCCAGCATCTGCTGCGCATAGTCGCGCTCGGCCTGCAGCAGGCTGCCCAGGGGCTCGGGCAGGTTGTCCATGCTGCGCGTGCCGGTCTCGGGGATGTATTTGAGCCAGGCAAAGTCATCATTGCGCCGGCGGCCCAGCTGTTCAATCCAGTGGTCCTGGGGCGCCGCATGCGGGGCGGTGATGGCCGGCCAGGCTGGCTGCTGAGCCGTGGTTGCACTATCAGCGGCAGCTGCCGGGGTGGGGGCTTGTGGAGAGGTGGGCATGGAGCAGCATTTTAGGGAGGCTGCGCTACCGCCCTGCTGACAAGGCCAAACACCGGGCAGGCGCAGCGAGCGCCGATAAAAAAGGCAGCGAACCGGGGTTCGCTGCCATGGTTTGCAGCCCTGCTGCAGGCGGTATGGATGCCTATCCGGCGCGGACTCAAGCGTCTGCGGCCGGGTCCGACACTGGCGCGGCCCGCTGCACGCGGAACCAGCGCACCGCGCCGCCCTTGGTCAGCAGCACCTCAAAGTGCAGGCCGCCCAGCATGATGTGGGCGCCGCGCTTGGGCACATGGCCCAGCTCATGGGCAATCAGGCCGCCAATGGTCTCAAACGATTCATCGGGGTCGCTGCTCTCGAGCACCACGTTGAACTCGTCGGCCACGCGCTCCACAGGCGTATCGCCCGAGATGCGGAAGGTGTCATCGGCCAGCGCAAAGATATCGCCCTCGTCTTCGGGCAGATCGAACTCGTCCTCGATCTCGCCGACGATCTGCTCGAGCACGTCTTCAATCGTGACCAGGCCGGCCACACGGCCGAACTCATCGATGACGATGGCCAGGTGGTTGCGGTTGCCCCGGAACTCGCGCAGCAGGTCGTTGAGGCCTTTGCTCTCGGGCACAAACACCGCCGGGCGCAGCAGCGCGCGCAGATTGAGTTGGGGGGAACGTTGCAGCTTGAGCAGGTCCTTGGCCATCAGGATGCCAATGATGTTTTCCTGCTCGCCCTGGAACACCGGGAATCGCGAATGCGCGGTGTTGATGACGGTGTGCAGCACCGACTCGTAGTCGGCTTCGATGTCGACCAGGTCCATGCGCGGTGCGGCCACCATCACATCGCCTGCGGTCATGTCTTCCATGCGGATGACCCGCTCCAGCATCACGCGGGAGTCCGCGTTGATGACATCGTTGCTTTCGGCTTCCGCCAGGGTTTCGATCAACTCGTCCGGAGAGTCCGGGGCCGGGTGAATCAGTTCAGCGACCTTTTGAAAAAAGGTGCGTTTGTCTTCCTTGTCAGGGAAGCGCGAGGGATGGGGGTCTGACACTGTCTTGGAATGCAGGACGTGCGGTAGTGAAACAAGCGATCAGGATATCAAATTGCGGATTTCCTCCGAAATCGCTGCTGAATTCTTCAGCAACGCCCTGCTGCACATCCACGGCTCATTGGCCCGACTTGTGCCGGCCTTCCTGCACATCACGGCGCACTTCCTGCACGGTGGACAGGAAATCCCAGAACTGGCGCGCCTGCTTTTTGAACTGGTAGTCCATCTCGCCCATTTGGTCCTCGACCAGGTCAGCCATGCGGGTGTCAAAGCCGGCGGGCGGCAGCTTGAGGTAGGCCTCGGATTCGGAGCCATCGCGCTCGACCGTGGCGCCGGCCTTGCGGGCGATCTTGAGCATCGCGGTGTTCTCGGACAGTGCATGGATGAACAGCATCTGCACGCCTTTGGTGCGCGCGTCCATCGCGGCGCGCTCGAACAGACGGCTGCCCAGGCCCTTGCCCCTGCCGGACTTGAGCACGGAGACGCCAAACTCGGCGCAGCTGGCCATGTTCGACGACGGCGGCGCGTAGGCCACATGGGCCATCGCGATCAGCTTGAGGCTGCGGTTGTAGATGCCAAAGATCTCGTCACGCTCGAAGTTCAGCCCGTCCACATAGCGCTCGATCTGCGCGTCGCTGGCCTGGTAGCCAAAGCGCAAATAGCGGTCCTGCGCATCGAGCGCCAGCAGATGGGCGAGGATGCGCGGGCGGTGACGCTCACTGAGGGCGCGGATAGGAACCATAGAGGCGGAAGGTCGTGGCTTCTTGCCGTCGGGCTGCTGCGGGCTCTCGCCCAACCGGCCAAAGAAGGGGAAAAACGCCATCATGCCGTTGGCAACGGATGAAGGGAACCATTCTTTCGTCGTGATCATGGGGTAAATATACGGGTTAACCCGCGCATTATCAATCATGCTGCGATGCAGCATATTTCGTGCCTATGGCTTACCCCGCGCTTACAAAGGGTATTCAAAGCCCCCGGCCATGCGGCTTTGCGCCGCAAGCGGGCACTCGGGCATGCGGTTTGAAGGGCCTGTGAGCGGTCCAGCAATCGCAGCGCCGTTTGCGCTGGCGCAACATCGCCTGTGGTTCAGACCCCGGGCAATACCGGCAGCGCTGTGGTGAGCTTGACACGGTCCAGCACAAAGCTGGTCTTGCAGTCCTGCACGGCAGGGTGGCGCAGCAAGGTGTCCATCACAAAGCGGCTGTAGTGCGCCATGTCGGCGACGACCACGCGCAGCAGATAATCCATGTCCCCGGTCAGCGCCACGCATTCGACCACCTCGGGCCAGCTTTGCACGCTGGCGCGGAAGAGATCGAGCGGGTTGCGCTTGCTCGCCTCGGTGAACTTCTCCAGCCGCACATTGAGGTAGGCGGTCATCGACAGGCCCACCGCCTCGGGCTTGACCAGGGCCACATAGCGCTCGATCACGCCCACCTCTTCGAGGCGCTTGACCCGGCGCAGCACGGCGCTCGATGACAGGCCCACCTGCTCGCCCACGACGTCATAGGTCTCGCGGCCGTTGTGCTGCAGGCGCTGCAAGATGGCACGGTCGAGCTTGTCCAGGGGGTAGGCAGAGGTGGTCATGGCAGGGGTCCGGAATGTTTTTGCTGCACCGCAGCAGCGCGACACAACAGGATCACGCAATTTTAATGCTTGATTTTTAGCAAGAACACACAAATCAGGCTTTCACTGCGATTGGACTGGGATAAATCGCCAAAATGCTGCGCACCAAGATCGGTACAGTGGAGCCACAGCAGCCAGCCGACGCTGGCGCCACCCGAGACGATCCACAGGAGACCTGCGATGACAGCCGCCATTCCCCACCAGACCACCGAATTCACGACCTGGGACAACCCCATGGGCACCGACGGCTTCGAGTTCATCGAATATGCCGCGCCCGATCCGGTCGCGATGGGCAAGGTCTTCACGGCCATGGGCTTCAAGCCCGTCGCGCGCCACCGCCACAAGAACGTGACCCTATACCGCCAGGGCGAGATCAACTTCATCATCAACGCCGAGCCCGACAGCTTTGCCCAGCGCTTTGCCCGCCTGCACGGCCCCAGCGTCTGCGCCATCGCCTTCCGCGTGCAGGATGCCAAGGCCGCCTATGAGCGTGCCCTGGGCCTGGGTGCCTGGGGCTATGCCGGCCAGGCCGGCCCGGGCGAGCTGAACATCCCCGCGATCAAGGGCATTGGCGACAGCCTGATCTACCTGGTGGACCGCTGGCGCGGCAAGAACGGCGCCCAGGCCGGTGACATCGGCAACATCGGCTTCTTCGATGTGGACTTCGAGCCGCTGCCCGGCGTCAGTGCCGAAGAGGCCCTGAACCCGCACGGCCATGGCCTGACCTATATCGACCACCTGACCCACAACGTGCACCGGGGCCGCATGGACGAATGGGCGGGCTTCTACGAGCGCCTGTTCAACTTCCGCGAGATCAAGTACTTCGACATCGAAGGCCAGGTCACCGGCGTCAAGAGCAAGGCCATGACCAGCCCCTGCGGCAAGATCCGCATTCCCATCAATGAAGAGGGCAAGGAAAAGGCCGGCCAGATCCAGGAATACCTGGACATGTACAACGGCGAAGGCATCCAGCACATCGCGATGGGCTCGGACAACCTCTATGCCACCGTGGACCAGCTGCGTGCCGGCGGCGTCAAGCTGCTCGACACCATCGACACCTACTACGAGCTGGTGGACAAGCGCCTGCCCGACCACGGCGAGGATGTGGCCGAGCTGAAAAAGCGCAAGATCCTGATCGATGGCACCGGCCAGAAGCTGCTGCTGCAGATCTTCAGCGAGAACCAGCTGGGCCCCATCTTCTTCGAGTTCATCCAGCGCAAGGGCGACGATGGTTTTGGCAATGGCAACTTCAAGGCGCTGTTCGAGAGCATTGAACTCGATCAGATGCGCCGTGGGGTGCTATAGGAAAAATTGAAGGGCTGCGGCTTTGATATTCCTCAATTTGCCACGCGGCCTCTCTATACTGCGGAGCGATTTATCAATCTGGAAACAATTGTGAAACGCACCGTCACCCTCGCCGCCATTCTGTCTGGTTTCATGTTGGCTGCCAGCGCGCAGAACGCCAGCCAACCGCTGACCTTTGTGGTCCCCTACCCCGCCGGTGGACCGCTGGACACCTCGGCCCATCTGCTGGCCCAGGGCGCCGAAAAGCAACTGGGCGCCATCACGGTGGCCAACAAGCCGGGTGCCGGTGGTGCCACGGGCGCGACCTTGGTGGCCCAGGCCAAGCCCCAGGAGAACATGGTGCTGATGGGCGCGGTGGCCACGCATGCGGTGCTGCCCTACCTGGGCACACCGCCACAGTACGACGCACAAAAGGACTTCAAGCCCTTGATCCTGGTGGCGCGCGTGCCCAACGTGCTGGTGATGAAAAAGAGCCGTGCCGAGCAGCTGGGCATCAAGACCACCTCGGAGATGGTCAGCTACATCAAGGGCCACCCCGGCAGCTTGAAGATGGGTTCGGGCGGCAACGGCAGTATCGGCCATATCTCGGGCGAGATGCTCAAGTCGCTGGCCAATCTGCAGATGCCCAGCGTGCCCTACGCCGGTGCGGCCCCGGCCCAGAAGGCGCTGCTGAGCGGTGAGATCGATGTGGTGTTCGACAACCTGGCCTCGGCCCTGCCGCTGATCAAGTCCGGCGAGCTGCTGGCCTTGGCGGTGACCACCTCGGACCGCAATGTGGCCCTGCCCCAGGTGCCGCCGGTGAACGAGTCCGTGCCCGGGTTTGATGTCTCTACCTGGTTTGGCGTGTTTGCGCCCGCCAGCCTGCCCGACCAGGAAGCGCAGAAGTACGCCTACGCCTTCCAGGGCGCGCTGACCGATCCGCGCTTCAAGGCCGAGTACCTGAAGATGGGCATCGCCCCCGAAGACATGCGCCTCAAGGAGCTGTCGCACTTTGTATCGCAGGAAGCACGCAAGTTTCAGTTTCTGATCAACACGATCAAGATCAAGACCAACTGAGCGCCTGCAGCCTAACAACTGCGGGTGCCCGGCTGGTCTCTAAAAAAATGAAGGAGCACAGCATGGGACAAGCACCCGTGGTTTATGGACAATCCGACCGGCCGCCCCGCGGCGACTACAGCCGCGCGCAGGACGACTACACCTGCGCGCAAGACTACGCCGCCTACACCGAGGCCGACCACGACACCTACCGGCGCCTGTATGCGCGCCAAAAGGCCTTGCTGCCGGGGCTGGCGAGCCAGGCCTTCATCGATGCGCTGCCCTCACTCGGCGTCGAAGACCGCATCCCGCGCTTTGAAGACATCAACCAGCGGCTGCGCCAGGCCACCGGCTGGGAGATCGTCGCGGTGCCGGGCCTGATCCCGGAGGTGCCGTTTTTCAGCCTGCTGGCCAACCGAAAATTCCCGGTCACCGACTGGATCCGCAAGCCCGAGGAGTTCGACTATGTGGTCGAGCCCGATATCTTCCACGACCTGTTCGGCCATGTGCCGCTGCTGTTCAACCCGGTGATTGCCGACTATGTGCAGCGCTACGGCCAGGGCGGGCTCAAGGCCGAGCGCCTGGGCGCCTGCGAAATGCTCAGCCGCCTCTACTGGTACACGATCGAGTTTGGCCTGATCCGCGAGCAAGGGGAGATCCGTGCCTATGGCGCCGGCATCTTGAGCTCATCGGGCGAGCTGCAGCACGCCGTCACCAGCCCGCTGCCCCAGCGCCTGCCGCTGTCCTTGGAGCGCACGATGCGCACCCGCTACAAGATCGACAGCTACCAGCAGACCTATTTCGTCATTGACGATTTCCAGCAGCTGTTTGACATGACCGAGGGCGACTTCACCCCCGTGTATGCCGCATTGCGCGGCCTGCCGGAGCTGGCAGCGGACGCCCAGGATTAAAAGTTGCGCGCAGCGCTCAGCGGTAGCGCTTGCAGGTGTGCGAGGGCAGCTCGGCAAACAAAGCCTTGTACTCCTGCGCAAAGCGGCCAAAGTGCCAAAAGCCCCAGGCCAGCGCGGCGTCCGAGACGCTGCTGCCCTGCTTGATCGCGCGGCGTGCACCATTGAGGCGCACGGCGCGCAGATAGCTTTGCGGCGAGATGCCCAGCACCTCCTGGAACGAGTACTGCAAGGCGCGGCGGCTCACCGCCAGCGCCTGGCACAGGTCTTCGACCGTCAATGAGCCATCGGCGCCTGTGGCCACCACCCGCTCCCGCGCCATGCTGACGATATGCGCGCGCCGCTGGTAGGACAACTGCTCATCGGCCTCACTGCCCACGCCATCGCGCAGCACCGCAGCTATGGCGGCAAGCACATCGCCGGCCATCTCGTCGAGCTGCTGGGGCGGCAGGGCTTCTGGCGTGGTATCGGCCAGGCACTGCTGCATGTCGGACAGCAGAATCGGCAGGCGCCAGCGCTCATGGGCCGAGACTGGCCGCAGATGCGGCTGCGCCAGCTGGGCCTGCAGCTGCTCGCGCTCGCAAGCCGTCAGATAGGGGTCCAGGCTGCCCTGGTCTACGACAAAATCGATGATCTCCAGGCCGCCGGGCGAGACAAACTCAAAGGGGCCATCGCCCGAGAACACAATCGCATGCCCCTCGCTGCAGGAGCGGTTGCAGAACATGGTGTTGCCCGGAATGCTGCTGGGCAGCCCGATGGCCAATTGCCCGGCGCGCAAGGCACCGGTCTGGTGCAGCGCCTGGCTGGAGAACTCGCGCCAGGCCTGGATGGGCCCCAGGTGCAGGCTGGTGACCCGGCCCTCAAAGCTGCCGGCCGACAGCTGCTCATAGCGCTGGTTCCAGCCCTGCAGCAAGGCCGCCTGCTCATCAACATCACAGGTCTGCGCCACCTGCGCAGCCGGGCCGCGCACCGCTGGGCCGCGCGCCGCTGCGCCGCGCTCAGCACGGAGGCTGCTCAGCGCGGGCGATGGACAAGGGGCGCTCAGGGACATGGCGGCGCAATGGCGTGGCTAGGCATACAGGCATGGTCATGCAAAAAGCGCACCAAGGTCAACCCAGCCTTCCCCTTAGCCAGATTTGCCGAAATCGGATAGAGCGTGCGCGCCATTCTTGCCACCATCGGGGACACCACAGACAACAAGGCAGGCCATGGCCCATCACCCCAATCCCGCAGGCGCCAGCGCCGCGCACCCAAGCAACTATTTCGAACAGCGCCAGCTCAAGCGCGGTGCCGCCGGCTGGCTACTGCTGGTCGGCCTGGGCGTGGCCTATGTCATCTCGGGCGACTATGCCGGCTGGAACTTCGGCCTCAAGACTGGTGGCTGGGGCGGTCTGCTGGTCGCCTCGGCGCTGATGGCGACGATGTACACCTGCATGTGCTTTGCGCTCGCTGAACTCGCCACCATCGCGCCCACGGCCGGCGGCGGCTATGGCTTTGCCCGGCGCGCCTTTGGGCCCTGGGGCGGTTTTTTATGTGGCGTCGCCATCCTGATCGAATACGCGATTGCACCGGCGGCGATTGCCACCTTTATCGGCGCCTACTGCCAGTCGCTGTTCGGCATCGATGGCTGGATGGTCTACCTGGGCTTTTATGCCGTGTTTCTGGGCATCCACATCTATGGCGCGGGCGAGGCCCTGCGCCTCATCTTTGCCGTCACCGCGCTGGCAGTCGTTGCGCTCGTGGTCTTCATCGTCGCGATGGTGCCGCATTTCCAGCTCAGCAACCTGTTTGACATCGCCCCCACCGACGCCTGGGGTGCCAGCAGCTTTTTGCCCTTTGGCTACATCGGCATCTGGGCCTGCATCCCCTATGGCATCTGGTTCTTTCTGGCGGTAGAAGGCGTGCCCTTGGCCGCCGAAGAAGCGCAGGACCCGCGCCGTGATCTGCCGCGCGGCCTGATCGGCGCCATCGCCGTGCTGGTGCTGTTCTGCGGCCTGATCCTGGTGCTGGCGCCAGGCGGCGCGGGGGCTGCGGCCTTGATGAACTCGGGCAACCCGCTGGTCGAGGCGCTCGAATCCAGCAAGGTGCTGGGCGGGCCCACCTGGATCAGCCGCTTTGTGAACTTTGTCGGCCTGGCCGGGCTCATCGCCAGCTTCTTCTCCATCATTTACGGCTACTCGCGCCTGGTGTTTGCGATGTCGCGCGCCGGCTACCTGCCCCGGGGCCTGTCGTTGACCACGCAGCGCAAGACCCCGTACCTCGCGCTGCTGGTGCCCGGCGCGATCGGCTTTGCGCTGTCGCTGACCGGCCAGGGCGATCTGCTGATCCTTGTCGCGGTGTTTGGCGCCACGATCTCCTACGTGATGATGATGGCCGCGCATATCTGGCTGCGCATCAAGGAGCCGAACCTGCCGCGCGCCTACCGCACGCCTGGCGGCGTGTTCACTTCGGGCATCGCGCTGGTGCTGGCCTGCATCGCCGTGGTGGCCGGCTTTCTGGTGGACCCCCGGGTTCTCATCGGCGCGGTCATCGTTTACGCTGTCTTCGTGGCCTACTTTGCGCTGTACAGCCGCCACCACCTGGTGGCCGACGCCCCCGGCGAGACAACCCCCTGAGGAAGCGCTGCGACCATGCCCTACTCCCATACCGTGGGCGCCGAGCGCCATCTGTTTGCATCGCTGCGCGAGCTGATGGCCAAGGCCACACCGGCCCGCTCGGGCGATCACTTGGCGGGGGTCGCGGCCCGCCATGACACCGAGCGCGTTGCCGCACAGATGGCGCTGGCCGACCTGCCGCTCGCGCACTTTCTGCAAGAGGCGCTGGTGCCCTATGAGAGCGACGAGGTCACCCGCCTGATCATCGACAGCCATGAGCGCGAAGCCTTTGCGCCGGTCGCACACCTGACGGTGGGCGGCTTTCGCGACTGGCTGCTGTCGGACGCCGCCAACGAGGCGAGCTTGCGCGCACTGGCACCGGGCCTGACCCCGGAGATGGTGGCCGCCACCTCCAAGCTCTGCCGCAACCAGGACCTGATTTTGATCGCGCAGAAATGCCGCGTGGTCACCCGCTTTCGCAATACCATCGGTCTGCCTGGCCGCATGTCCACCCGGCTGCAGCCCAACCACCCCACCGACGACCCCTCGGGCATTGCCGCCAGCCTGCTCGACGGCTTGATGTACGGCAATGGCGATGCGGTCATCGGCATCAACCCGGCCAGCGACAGCATCGCCGCCGTCAGCACCTTGCTCTTCATGCTTGACGAGGTGATCCAGCAGTACCAGATCCCCACCCAGTCCTGCGTGCTGACCCATGTGACCACCAGCATCGAGGCCATTGGCCGGGGCGTGCCGGTGGACCTGGTGTTCCAGTCCATCGCCGGCACCGAGGCTGCCAACCGCAGCTTTGGCCTGGACCTGGCCTTGCTGCAAGAGGGCTATGACGCGGCGCAGAGCCTGGCGCGCGGCAGCATCGGCAACAACGCCATGTACTTTGAGACCGGCCAGGGCAGCGCGCTGTCGGCCGGCGCCCACCATGGGCTGGACCAGCAGACCTGCGAGGCGCGCGCCTATGCGGTGGCGCGCAAGTTCGAGCCGCTGCTGGTCAACACCGTGGTCGGCTTCATCGGCCCCGAGTACCTCTACGACGGCAAGCAGATCATCCGCGCCGGGCTCGAAGACCATTTCTGCGGCAAGCTGCTGGGCCTGCCGATGGGCTGCGACATCTGCTACACCAACCATGCGCAGGCCGACCAAAACGACATGGATGTGCTGCTGACCCTGTTTGGCGTGGCCGGCATCAATTTCATCATGGGCATTCCGGGCTCGGACGACATCATGCTGAACTACCAGACCACGTCCTTCCACGATGCGCTCTACCTGCGCAAGACCCTGGGCCTGCGGCCTACGCCGGAGTTCGAGGCCTGGCTGCAGACCATGGGCATTGCCCAGTCTGCTGGGTCGGGCCCGGGCCTGCGCCTGGCCGCTGACCTGCCCGCGCCTTTTTCGCAAGCGCTGGCCCAGCTCAACTGAAGCGCCCCATGTCCCCACGCCCTTCTGCCCCAGCCGCCCTGCCCGCCCCAGCCGAGCCCGGGAGCGCCGCCGTCACCCCCAACCCCTGGGAGCGCCTGCGCCAGTTCACCAGCGCCCGCATTGCGCTGGGCCGCGCCGGCACCAGCCTGCCCACGCGCGCGCACCTGGACTTTGCCCTCGCCCATGCCCAGGCACGCATGGCCGTTCATACCGCGCTTGACATGGACCCGCTCGCGGGCGAACTACAAGCGCTGCACACCCAGCCCGTGCTGCGCCTGCACAGCGCAGCCCAAGACCGCCCCACCTACCTGCAGCGCCCGGATCTGGGCCGGCGCCTGAGCGCCGAGTCGCGGGCTCTGCTCCAGGGCCTGCCCGCTGCCCAGGCCGATGTGGTGTTTGTCGTCGCCGATGGCCTGTCCTCGCTGGCCATCGAGCGCAATGCCCTGCCCTTTCTGCGCCAGATGCTGCCGGCGCTGGCCGAGCAGTGGCGCGTCGGCCCCATCACGGTGGTGCGCCATGCCCGGGTTGCGCTGGGCGACGAGATTGGCGCAGCACTGGGTGCCTCGCTGGTGGTGGTGCTGATCGGCGAGCGCCCGGGCCTGAGCTCCCCCGACAGCATGGGCCTGTACATGACCTGGCAGCCCCGCCCGGGCATGACCGATGAGGCGCGCAACTGCATCTCCAATGTGCGCGAGCAGGGGCTGAGCTATGCGCAGGCCGTCCACAAGCTGCACTACCTGATGCAGCAGGCGCGCCAGCGCCAGCTCTCGGGCGTGCAGCTCAAGGACGAATCCGACACGCTGGCCGCGCCCCAAGAGGCCCGCCAGGCCTTCATGCTGGGCAGCAGCGGCCCGCAAACGCCCCGCTGACACCTGGGTGCCAGCGCCAGACATGCCGCGTCTGCTAGGCTGGCGGTCTTGCCCCTTCGCCTGCGCCACCATGTCCGCCTCCACCGCTTCGCTGCCAGCCGATCTCCAGTTCATCGAGCGCGGCTGGCTGTCGGCCAACAACACGGTATTTGTGCGCGGCACCACGGCGGTGGTCGATACCGGCTACTGCAGCCATGCCGCGCAGACCGTGGCGCTCGTCGAGGCCAGCCTGCAAGGCGCGCCGCTGCAGCGCATCGTCAACACCCATTTGCACAGCGACCACTGCGGCGGCAATGCCGCCTTGCAGCAGCGCTGGCCCCAGGCCCGCACCAGCATTGCGCCCGGCCACGCGCAAGCGGTCGCCGATTGGGACGAGAACCAGCTGAGCTACCGTCCCACCGGCCAGGACTGCCCGCGCTTTCAGATGGACGAGCTGCTGCAGCCGGGCACCGACACCCAGCTCGGTGAGCAGCGCTGGCAGATCCATGCCGCGCCCGGCCATGACCCGCATTCGGTGATTCTGTTCGAGCCCGCCTCAGGCATCCTGATCTCGGCCGACGCGCTCTGGGAAAGCGGCTTTGGCGTGGTTTTTCCGGAGATCGAAGGCACGGCGGCTTTTGACGAGGTGGCCGCCACGCTGGATGTGATCGAGCGCCTGCAGCCGCGCCTGGTGCTGCCCGGCCACGGCAGTGCCTTCAGCGATGTGGGCACTGCCTTGCACACCGCCCGCCAGCGGCTGGAGCGCTTTGTGCAAAGCCCCGAGCGCCATGCGCTCTATGCTGCCAAGGTGCTGCTCAAGTACAAGCTATTGGAGTGGCAGCAGCTGCCCTTGGTGCAAGTGCAGGCCTGGCTGGTCGCCACGCCCTACTATGGACTGCTGCACCAGCGCTACTTTGCAGACCAGGAGCTGGCGCAGTGGCATGCATCGCTGGTGGCCGACCTGGAGCGCTCGGGCGCTGCACGGCGTGAGGGCGCGCTGCTGGTCAACCAGTAAGCGCACCCAAGGCCGCTCAAGGCAGCTCTTTGGACAGATCCGGTTCGCCCTCAGGCTTGGGACCGACCGAGCCCAGGCGTGCGCGCAGCGACTGGGGCTGGCCGGTCAGAATCGCGGCATAGCTGGTGGTGTTGGAGAGCACCTTTTTCACATAGTCACGCGTCTCGGCAAAGGGCACGTTCTCGGCCCAGATGGCGCCGTCCAGCACCGGGCCATTGCGCCAGTTGCGCGGCCGGCCAGGGCCGGCGTTGTAGCCGGCAGCTGCCAGCGCCATCGAGCCATCAAAATCATCCAGCGCGAGTTTGAGGTAGGCGGTGCCCAGGGTGATGTTGGTGTCGCGGTCATTGATGCTGGCCGGCGTGAAATCGGTCATGCCGATCTTGCGGGCGGTCCAGCGGGCGGTGGCCGGCATGATCTGCATCAGGCCCGAGGCACCGACGCCCGAGCGCGCATCCATGATGAAGCGGCTTTCCTGGCGGATCAGGCCATAGACATAGGCGGGATCAAGCCCGATCTCGCGCGATCGGTTGACCACGGCCTCCTTGAACGGCATTGGGTAGCGCTGGCCCACATCGACCACGGTCTTGGTGCGCTCGCTGGTGTTGATGCAGCGGTCCCAGATCTGGCGCTGGCAGGCCAGCTCGGCAGCGGCCAGCAACTGGGCATCGTCCATGCCGCCGCGCTGGTGCAGGTTGGTCATGTAGTTCCACTCGCGCACCCCTTCGCTGCGCAGCCCCAGCTGGATCGCATAGAGTGCACGTGCCAGGCCCGCACTGCTGCGCACCGCCTGGCGCGCCTGCTCGTCGATGGCCACCGGCTGCGACGGGATGACGATGGGCTGGCCCAGCTCCTCCTGCGCCAGCTGCTCGTAAAAGCCCTGTGTGCCGGCAATCTTTTGCAGCAGCTGGCGCGACTGCTGGGTCTGCGCCTCGCTGATGCGTCCCGCCTGCAAGGCCTTGGCCTGCCAGTACATCCAGGTGGGGTCTTCGCGCTCCTCGGCGCTCATCGCCTCGATGCTCTTGCGCACCTGCTGCCACTGGCCGGCGCGCAGTGCCGCGCGCGTCTTCCAGGCCAGCAGGTCGTCGCTCAGGTTGGACTCCTTGCTCACCTTGGCAAAGCTGGCCATCGCATCGGGCGACAGGCGCGTGGCCTGGGTCTTGCCGATCACGCCCCAGACCCAGTCGCGGCGCGGCTGCGTCAGCAGCTCGTTCCAGCGGCTTTCCATCAGGGTGGCGGCGCCATCGGGGTTGTCTGCGGCGATCTTGATCAGCCCCAAGGTGGCCAGCTCCTGCTGCTCCTTGGATGACGTCTTGGCCTTGGCCGTCAAAAACTTGCTGGGCGACTGCAGCATGGTCGCAAAGGCGGGCAGCTGCATCGGGGCCACCACCTCCACCGCAGCGCGGGCGGCGCGCGGGCGGCCCGTCTCCATGGTCTGCCGCGCTCGGCGCCAGATATCGTCGGCCTGCAGGCCGCCGGCCGAGAACAGCTCCGAGGCCGCCAGGTTGCAGCCGTCTTCCGAATCGCGCTGCGCATACCAGTTGCTCTTGACCGTGCTGGCCAGCGGCTCGCGCTCGCCGCCCTTGGCCAGATCGATCACCGCCGCGTAGCAGCGCAGCTCGCGGTCATCGCCCATGCGGAAGGCCGGGTACATCGCATCAAAATTGCTCCAGTCGCGGCGCTGGCCCAGGAGGCGCAGCCAGTCGTTGCGCAACCGGTCTTCCTGGTAGGTGCCGGCCCAGCGGGTCAAAAAGGCCTGCACCTCGTCCTGCGTGGCCTCGTTCAGGCGGGCGCGCAGCTCCCAGTACGCGGCCCAGGGCTCGAGCACATGGCCGCGCGCGCCGGGCAAGAGCTGGGTCAGCTTGCTTTTCTCGCGCTTGCGAAAGGCCTGCTGCATGTCGACGATCACATCGTCGTTGACCATGCCGCTGCTGACCGACGGGCTCGACTGCAGCTGCACCGGCGTCTGCACCGAGGCGGGCGCGGCCGTTGCGCCCTGCAAAATCGTCTGGGCAGCCAGCGGCAACGCGCTCCAGGCCAGCAAGGCCGCCATCAAGGGGGTAAGCAAAACATTCCGAGGCATAGCCGATCCAGGTTGTGAGACAGCGGCGCTATAGAGCGGCGCCCAGGTGATCCCTAAAATCATACACATCGCCTGACGCGCCAGCGGTCCCAAAGGCTGCAATACCCGGCCTCCTCTTACATGCGCTTACGGAAACTGCCGCAATATGTAAAAAAGCTATCTGGTTTTCACGGTAGCCAATTTGCTGGGAACGTCACTTTTGGCTGTCAGAATGGTTGACCCAGCGTGTTTCTGTAGGGATATTTGCAATGGATAAAAAAGCCGTACGCCAAGCGCTCATTGAACAGCGTCTGCATATGCCCGATCGTCTGGAGCGCGCCGAACAGCTCCAGCAAGTCCTGCGTTTTTGGCTGATGGAGCGCCAGGATGCCGTGATCGGCGCCTACTGGCCGATCAAGGGCGAGTTCGACCCGCTGCCCGCGCTACACCGCTGGAAGGAAGACGGTGCGCTGATGGACGAGCCCAAGCTGCGCCGCATCGCCCTGCCGGTGGTGAACAAGCAGCACAAGACCTTGAGCTTCCATGCCTGGTACCCCGGCTGCCCGATGGAGATGGACGCCTACGACATCCCCAAGCCGCAAAATACCGAGCTGGTCGTGCCCACCCTGCTGTTTGTGCCCTGCGTGGGCTATGGCCCGGGTGGCTACCGCCTGGGCTATGGCGGCGGTTTTTATGACCGCACGCTGGCCGCGCTGGAGCCGCGCCCCTTCACCGTCGGCCTGGGCTTTACCAATGGCTTTGTCGATGACTTCGAGCCCGAAGCGCATGACCTGCCGCTCGACGCCATCCTCAACGACAACGGCGTGGTCTGGCCCCTGGGCGATTCGTAGCCGCAAGCGAGCCCGTTTGGGGGCTTGCGCATACGGTATAAGTCGCTCTGTACCTTCATTCATCAATCGGTTGAGATCATGCTGCAGCTTTATATCGGCAATAAAAATTACTCCTCCTGGTCCATGCGCGCCTGGGTGCTGCTGCGCCAGGCGGGTATTCCTTTTGAAGAGAAGTTTGTCCGCTTCGACGGTTTTGACAGCCAGTCCGAGTTCAAGCGCACGATGACCGCCATCAGCCCCACCGGCACGGTGCCGCTGCTGCGCGATGGCGACATCAGCGTCTGGGACAGCCTGGCGATTGCCGAATATGCGGCGGAACAATACCCGGACAAGCAGCTGTGGCCCAAGGACAAGGTAGCCCGCGCCAGCGCCCGCAGCATCTGCGCCGAGATGCATGGCGGCTTCACCGCCCTGCGCAGTGCCTGCCCGATGAACATCGAGGCCGACCTGGCCGAGGTGGGCCGCATCGTCTGGCGCGACAACGCCGCCGTGCGCAAGAATGTCGAGCGCCTGTGCAGCATGTGGAGCCACCTGCTGGCCCAGCATGGCGGCCCCATGCTGTTTGACCAGTTCAGCATTGCCGATGCCTACTACGCGCCGGTGTGCTCACGCCTCAAGACCTACCAGCTGCCCATCCCCGGCGAGATCGCCGCCTATATCGAGCGCGTGCACCAGCTGCCCGGCGTCAAGGCCTGGATCGATGCGGCGCTGGCCGAGCAAGATTTTGTCGCGGTGGACGAGCCCTACCGCGCGGAGCGCTAAGCGTCGTCAACCTGTCCGCAGTCTCTGGCAGCGTGGTGTGCCAGAGCACGGGCATCTGCCGCCTCGCAATCAGAGCGCTTGCGGCCGGTACACCCGCGCATCCAGCGGCGCATTGATGCTGATCAGGTAGACAAAGCGCTCGTCCTCGGGCAGCAGGCCCTGGATCGCTTCAAACAGCTCGGCATGCGCCAGGTTCTGGCGCAACAGCGCCTCCACCTGGGGCGCATCCGCCGTCCAGGCGCTGCGGCGCAGTGCGCGCTCTGCGACCTCTTCTGCGCCGAGGAGCGCATGTACATAGACCAACTCATGGGCCATCGCCTGCCACTGTGCGGCAGACACCTGGCCACTGCGCAGCACATGGTCTTGCAGGGCCTCTTCGGTGGCAGTTTGCTGGCTCTGCCTTTGTGCATCGTAAACGGCCTGCCATTGCGGCTCGGTCAAGGTCGGCAGGGCACTGCCCAGGGCGGCGGCATCCTGCAAAGCCATGCGCTTCCATGCCTCCAGACCAGGCATGGGCTGCGACAGCTGAAAGTCCATCATCTCCGCGTACATGCGGGCATTGAGCTGGCGCAGATTCCTGGGCGTGGCCGCAACCACCGCAGATTGCAAGGGCCGCGCCTCCAGCCACTGGGCCAGCGCCTGCATGGCCGTATCGCGTGGAAACTGGCGGTACTGCACATGGCTGGGGTAGTGCTCGGCATGGAACACCGGGTTGGTGCCCGCGCCCAGCGCTGCACCATTCTCATAAAACCGGACCACATCTGCGGAGAAGTAGCGGTCTGCCAGTTCCATCACCAAGGCCAGACTGCCGTTTTGCGGATGCGTGCCCGCCCAGATCTTGATTCCAGGCATTTCATCCACCGTGTAGCGCCCGGCCGATGCATAGCCCAGCGCCTTGAACTCCTGCATCACGCGGCGCACCTGCGGGTCGCTGAACTGCAGCTTTTCCAGCTGCATCGTGATGCGCGCCACCACGCCTTGCTGCGCACTGCCCAGCGCCTGCACATGTTTGAGCATGCGCGAAAAATACCAGCGAATGCCGAACTTGAGCAGCACAAACAGACCGACAAACGTCAATGCGATGGTCACCAGCACCACGCCCATGGTTGTCCACATAAATCCCTCCCTCTTTGTCTTATTTCGAATCAGCCCATCGGGCCAACCGAGCAGCATAGCGAGGAAGTGCGGCTGATGCAAAGCGCCGGGGACCTGTGGGCGGCCACTACGCCGCCTTCGCCCGACGTCAGGCCAAGCTGCGGCCAGGCTGGCGGGCCCGGTCCAGGCTGGCCTGCAGGGCCTCGGCCAGCTGCTGGGCCACCAGCTTGACCACCGGGCCTGGCGGGCGCGTGGCATCGACGGCCACGCTGATGCTCTGGGGCTCGGCGCCCTGGTCGCGGATGGGGATGAACACCAGCGTACCGGCCGCCAGCTCAGGGGCAACGTCGAGCTGCGAGGTAAAGATCAGGCGCTGCCCGCCCAGCGCCAGCTGCTTGACCAGCTGCAGCGAATTGCTCTCGACAAAGCCCCGCGCATCCTTGAACAGCCAGCTGTACTGCGCCTCCAGCAGGCGGCGGATGGTGATGGCGCGGCTTTGCAGTGCGATCGGATAGGCGGGGGCCTCCTGAAAACTGACGCTCTTGCGCCCAGCCAGCGCATGGCCCGGCGCCACAACGCAGCCCAGCGGCAGCTGGGCTTGCCACAGCACCAGCAGCTCACGGCGCGGCGCCAGGTTGAAGATGGCGGCCAGATCGGCCTTGCCGGTCAGCAGCGCCGTCTCGGCATCGTCGGGGGTGCTCAGCTCAACCGACAGGCTGACCAGGGGATGCTGGGCATTGAGCGCCTCGATCAGCGCGGGCAACACGCCGGTGGCATGGCTGTCCATCGCGACCAGCGACACATGGCCCTGGTGGATGCCCTGGATGCGCCGCACCTCGGCCACCATGCGGGTCTCATCCTGGCGCCAGCGCCGGGCCATCGTGATCAGCGCATCGCCCGAGGCCGTCAGCCGCATGCCCCTGGGCATGCGCTCAAAGAGCGGCACGCCCAGCTCTTCTTCCAGTGCCAGAATCTGGCGGTTGATCGCCGATGCGGCCACATGCAACTCGCGCGCGGCTTTCTGGATCGATCCCGAACGGGCCACCTGGTCGGCATAGCGCAAAGCGGTAGGGACAAGCGAATGGCGCATCGGTTAGGGTCTACGGAATGCGGCGATTGTACTAATTTTGCGTATGCAGCATTGCCAAACCTGTGATGGACGGCAATGGTCTGCAGGCCTAGCATGGCCTGCATGACGCCTGCCCAACGCCTCGACCACCTCAACCATTGCAGCCCTGACGAGTTCTGCGCGGCCCTGGCCGACATCTGGGAGCATGCGCCCTGGGTGGCGGCGCAGACCGTGGCGCTGCGCCCCTTTGCCAGCGCCGATGCCTTGCACAGCGCCATGCTGGCCGTGGTCGCCGGGCTCGGCGAGCCCGCACGCATCCGCTTTTACGCCGGCCACCCGGAGCTGGGCGGCGCGCTGGCCCGGCAGGGGGCGATGAATGCCGCATCCACCGACGAGCAGGCCAGCCTGGGCCTGGGCCAGCTGCAGGCGGCCGAGGCCCAGCGCTGGGATGGCCTCAACCGCGCCTACCGCGAACGCTTTGGCTTTCCCTTCATTCTCTGCATCCGCCAGCACAGCCTGGCATCGGCCTTGCTTGTGTTCGAGCAGCGCCTGGGCCACACGCGGCAGATGGAGCTGCAACTGGCGCTGAACGAGATTGCCGCCATCAGCCGCCTGCGGCTGGCGCGCTACCTGCAGGCCAGCGATCCCGCCCCGGCCCCCAGCCATTGATTTTTCAGGAGTGTTCATCATGCATCGTCGTCACTGCTTTTTCAGCCTGGCCGCAGCGCTGGGTCTCCTGGCCTTCGGTGCCCAGGCCCAGACCGCCAGCTACCCCAACCACCCCGTCAAGCTGATGGTAGCCCTGCCCGCGGGCGGCGGTGTCGACATGATTGCGCGCCTGGTCGGCCAGCAGCTGCAGGCCAGCACCGGCCAGCCGTTCATCGTCGACAACCGCGCCGGCGCCTCCGGCCGCATTGGCCTGCCGGTGGTCGCCAAGGCCAGCCCCGATGGCTACACCTTGATGGCCTCGCCCGCGTCCTTCCTGACCACCAACAAAAGCATCTTCAAGGACCTGCCCTATGACCCGCAGGCCGACTTTGCGCCCATCACCAAGCTCGCCAACCAGGCCATGGTGCTGGTGGTCAAGGACCGCAAGAAATTCCCCAACGCCGCAGCCGTGCTGGCCGCCGCCAAGGCCCAGCCGACCCTCGTGACCTATGCCAGCTCGGGCGAAGGCAGCCCCCAGCACCTGGCAGCGCTGATGTTCGAGACCCGGGGCCATCTGCAGATGACGCATGTGCCCTACAAAGGCGGTGCCCTCGCCATCAACGACATGCTGGGCGGCAATGTGGATCTGCTGTTTGCGCCGCTGCCCGAGGCCCTGCCCCACCTCAAGTCCGGCAAGCTCACCGCCCTGGCGCTGATGAGCGACAAGCGCTCACCCTTGATTGCCGAGGTGCCAACCATGGCCGAGGCCGGTATCCCAGATATGGTGATGCAGACCTGGATCGGCCTGCTGGCCCCGGCGCGCACACCGCGCCCCATCGTCGATGCGCTCAACCGCCAGGTGCAGGCCATCTTGCTGCGCGACGATATCCGGCAGCAGCTGCAGGATGTGGGCATGGAAGTGGCACCCACCACGCCGGAGCAGTTCCAGCACACCATTGCGCAGGAGATCAGCCTGCATGCGCAGCTGGTCAAGGCCGCTGGCCTGGTGCCGCAATAAAAAACCAGGACCCGGGGCGGGCCCCTGGTCCTGGTCTCTTTGCGGCGTGGCTGCCTGGCTGCCGGTGTTCAGCAGCCTTTGCCTGATCGGCGCTCAGATCCCCTTGGACGAGGGGTTGGCAAAGGCATCGCGCGTCTCGGCGTTCAGCGGGTAGTTGATGTTGATGCCCTTGGGCGCAATCGGTGACATGAACCAGCGGTTGTAGAGCTTTTCCATCTCGCCCGATTGCATCAGGCCCGAGACGGTCTCGTCCACCAGCTGCTTGAAGGCCGGGTCGTCATTGCGCAGCATCAGCGCCTGGTTTTCGGTGCGCAGGCTCTCGCCCACGATCTCGTAGTTCTGCGGGTCACGCGCATTGGCGATCTGGCCGGCCAGCAGGATGTCGTCCAGCACAAAGGCGGCGGCCTTGTCGCCCTGCACCAGCAGGAAGGACTCGGTATGGTCCTTGCCCGGCACATTGGTGATGTCGAGCTTGCTGGCCCGGTCGGCCTGGCGCAGCAGGCGGAACGAGGTGGTGCCGGTGGTGGTGGCGACCGATTTGCCCTGCAGATCGGCAATGCCCTTGATGCCCGAGCTCTTCTTGACCAGCATGCGCACGTTGTAGCGGAAGATGTCCGGCGAGAAGGCCACCTGCTTTTGGCGCTCCACCAGGTTGGTGGTCGAGCCGCACTCCAGATCGACGGTGCCGTTTTGCACCAGCGGAATGCGGTTGGCCGAGGTGACCGCCTGGTAGTTCACCTCCAGCTCGGGCAGTTGGAGTTTGGTTTTGATCGCGTCCAGAATATGCGCGCAGATATCCATGCTGTAGCCGATGGGCTTGAGGTTGGCGTCCAGGTAGGAGAAGCCGAACGAGGCCTCGCGGTAACCCAGCGTGATTGCGCCCGAGCTCTTGATCTTGTCCAGCGTGCTGCTTTGCGCCATCGCGCCCATGGAGGCACACACCAGCGCAGCCAGCGCCACCGCGCGCTTCACACCCATTTTTCCTTGCATATCCTGATCCTCCTGGCACCCCATCGGTACCGGCCAATGCCTTGCGGCGTTTTAGAACTTTTGCTCCTTTTTTATTTTTTTTGGATCATATGTTCCATGTCGCACAATGGCTACCCGTGATTTCCCTAAATCTGAAGAAAGACCCGCCGCCATGGGCGTAATCGACCAATTGCGAGACCGCTTTGCCTCCCTGAGCCCGTCGCTACAGCAAGTGGCGCGCTATGTGCTTGACCACCCCAACGAGGTGGTGACGCAATCGATGCGCACCGTGGGCCAGCATGCCCAGGTGCCCCCCACCACCTTGGTGCGCTTTGCCCAGACCTGCGGTTTTGAAGGCTGGAACCCGTTCAAGCAGGCGCTGACCGCCGATATGGGCCTGGCCAGCGAGGCGGGCAACCAGTACGGTGAGCGCGCCCGCAGCCTGCTGGGCCGCGCGCAGGACCAGCAGCTCACCGCCGAGATGTTTGCCATGCAGCGCAGCAACCTGGATGTGACCGAGCAGCACAGCGCAGCGCGCCTGCTGACCGCCGCCCAACTGCTGGAGACGGCCGACCAGGTGCATGTGATGGGCATGCGCGCCTGCTTTCCGGTGGCCTTCTCGCTGGTCTATGTCTACCGCCTGTTCCGCCGCTCGGTGCATCTGCTCGAAGGCATGGGCGGCGTGCGCGAGATGCAGCTGCGCGCCATCGATGCGGGCGATGCGCTGGTCGCCATCAGCTTTGCACCCTACTCGCAAGAGACCGTGCATGCGGTGGAGCTGGCCCGCGCTCGCGGCTGCAAGGTGCTGGCCCTGACCGACAGCCTGGCCTCACCGCTGTCGCTGGCCGCCGATGAAACCCTGCTGTTTGCCGTCAACAGCCCCTCCTTCTTCCCTTCGGTCACCGCCGCCCAGGCATTGTCCGAGTCGCTGCTGGAAGTGCTGGTCAGCCGCGCCGGCCCGCAGGCCGTGGCCCGCATCGATGCAGCCGAAGGCGAGCTGCACGACAGCGGCGTCTATGTGCAGCCGGTACGCAAGTAAACTCGCACGATGAATACATACATGGTCGGCGGCGCAGTGCGGGACCGCCTCTTGGGACTGCCGGTGAATGACCACGACTGGGTGGTGGTAGGCACCACGCCCGAGGCCATGCTGGCCCAGGGCTTTGTGCCGGTCGGCAAGGATTTCCCGGTGTTTCTGCACCCGCGCACGCATGAGGAATATGCGCTGGCCCGCACCGAGCGCAAGTCCGGCCGGGGCTACCGGGGCTTCAGCATCGCTACCTCGCCCGATGTGACCTTGGAGCAGGACCTGGCCCGGCGCGACCTGACCATCAATGCCATGGCCGCCCCGGTCGACTGGAATGGCAGCGACCCGGTGACCGACCCCTATGGCGGCCAGGCCGATCTGCAGGCTCGGGTGCTGCGCCATGTGACCGACGCCTTCCGCGAAGACCCGGTGCGCATCCTGCGCCTGGCGCGCTTTGCGGCGCGCTTCCAGGATTTTTCCGTCGCCCCGGAAACCGTGGCGCTGATGCGCCAGATGGTCGCCGATGGCGAGGTCGATGCGCTGGTGCCCGAGCGCGTCTGGCAGGAGCTGGCACGCGGCCTGATGGAGGCCCAGCCCTCACGCATGTTCGAGGTGCTGCGCGATTGCGGCGCCCTCGCCCGCCTGCTGCCCGAGCTGGACCGCCTCTGGGGCGTGCCCCAGCGCGCCGACTACCACCCCGAGGTGGACACCGGCATCCACGTGATGATGGTGCTGGACCGTGCCGCCGAGCTGGATGCGCCGCTGCCCGTGCGCTGGGCCTGCCTGGCGCATGACCTGGGCAAG